>JBHEQW010000009.1:0-41665 GCA_046530935.1 Arsenophonus sp. | reverse complement strand
ACCAACATGCTAATACGATAAACGCATAACTGATGTTGCCGCCAAAGTAACACCTTCTTCTGATGACAATAAATCGGTTTTATAAGTATACGAAATAATATCTTGCAATTCGTAGCAGAAAGCGAGCAGTACCGCAACTGCGGCAAACAACTAAAGACACTCTTTTGGAAAAATAAATCCAATAGCCGCCATGCGGATAATCAAAAAAATATAAGCAGTCAATAATCAACCACGATGAAGATGACATACCTAGCTAGTCACTGTGAAGTGTAGCAATTCATCTAATTGTGACTAAAGAAACTTTAATACATAAGTTTAGCAAACCAATAAAAACGATCGTTTTAATATCAATACGTTATACAGTTAGCCAAACTTGCAATGTATTTTTAGTAAGTAAAAGCGGCATATTCCATCTATATACTGACACAAAACATAACACAAGTAACACATCGTGAACGATGTTGAATAAAAATTGTCAGGCATTTTCATAGTTATTATGTTGCTATGTTATTAGCAAATATGGCAATTGCTATCAACACATTAATTATCATACTGAAAAATTCATTGTGAGTTTTGTTTTATAAACCGGCTTGTTTCAGAATCATTAGCCATATCAGTAATAATGTCAGTTAATACTTTATTGATAGCATTAGCAATTTTTCCATTGCTAGCATGAAGAGGCCCTTGTTCATTATAGCTACGGATATAGCTACGTGTACTGGTAGATCCGTTAGATGCCATAGCTACGAGAGTAATTACAACATCGATAGTAATATTATGACGTAAACTCCCTTCTTGTACATTAGCATACAGGTTATTTAAAGCAATTTGCAAATTTATATTAGCCGGTGCGCTAACCGTAAACCCTCTGGCAATCATCTGTTTTTCTAATGCTTCTTGTAATAGATAGCGTAAATCTCGAGATGGTTTTAATACTGCCAATCTTCCATTACGATTAATTTCAGCAAGTGCAGTTGATCTTCTTTTATCAATACTAATAATATTAATTGAAACTGCTCTTATGCTAAGATCTTGAGTTGGGAGTGTGATATTTGGCTCGATAGACAGGGTGTTACTTTGGGCAACACATCCTATTAAACTGAATGAGATTAACAGAAGAATAATTAGATGAAAGACATTTCTTAACATATTTTCTCAACCTTATTTTGGTATTAATTAATTTAATCGTTACAATACTTTGATATTTTTTACTATTAGTATGTTAGAAAGTTATTGGAATTTAGTGAAGAAATACACTAAAAATGGCCTGGATCAAGCTGTTATGCTTTAATCATAATTTACTAAAATTTAATCTTATTTATAACTGATATTCTATGATACCTTAGTTAGGAATAATAAAAAAAAGAGATTAATTATTTTTTGTTGGCACAAAATGTTTACTTGATAAATTAAATAGAAAGGAGCATTTAATATGATAATTAAACCTAAACCTATGCAATCCATGTGTAAACAAATTGAAGAAAAACTGGAATACGCTTTTTTGCCAGTATATTTAATGGTATTAGATGAAAGCAATCAACATAATGTTCCGCAAGATATTGAAAGTCATTTTAAAGTTATTTTAGTAACTGAAAAATTTGCAGCACAAAGGATGATTGCTCGTCACAAAGCTGTTTACCAATTATTAGCAGATGAATTATCTAATACTAATAGTGTTCACGCATTGGCGTTACATACATATACACCAACTGAGTGGCAACAACAAGACCAACAGATAGGGTTTTATTCGCCAGCTTGCCGTGGTGGAAAGTATGTCAATCAAGATTAAAAAATAGCTAATTATTCTGACTTAAATAGATATTATTTAATACTATTTGCTAGCAATAAAATGTTTTTATCGTTTTTAGCTTATGCTGATTTACTCATATAAATTTTTCCATAAAAGTTAATATTTAGAGCATTCATTTACTATTTTAGTATTCACTTTTATTCGACCTAGACTACCTTATGCATCTGTATAAGGTTATGTCTAATTCTTATAAGGTTTTAGAACATCATCTAGTTATATAGGATATGAATCCTTAAAAATATGTGCATAAACCAGAGTGTTTAAGAGCAGTGTGTTATCAGAATTAGCGTCTGAATAATATTCACTCTGGATTTGTCAGAGTGCTAATATCCTTTTTAAGTAACAAGATGCTAGTTTTTGTGAAAACAACTCAAAGCTTGTGTAGCGGTCGTGTAATAATTACCATTCCTAATCCTGATATTGAAAAATGCTGAATACTGAACTCATTAATGTATCAAAAAAAAGTGCTCATTGATGGTTTTTATAAAGGTAAAGCGCCAATGAATATGCTCAACCAACATTATGGTATTTCTGTATTGCAAAATCTTCTTGACGATATTAATGCAGCTTAATCTTATTAACACAATCATAAAATAAAAAATTAATTAAGTTTATGCATGGTTGGTAGTGAGGAGTTGCTTTGCTGGGAAAATATCAACCTGAACAAGAGTTCAAACCGAGTAAAGATTTTATCTATAGTGTTGAATTTAAACTCTATCTAACTAAAGAATAGTAGATTAAATAATTTAGAAAACATAAGGACTGAAAAACCAATTATTGCAGTAAATGATGAAAATGTTGATTCAATGCTTGAAAGATTACAAAAACAAGAAGCTAGTTTCTAAAAATACAAAAGAAAAAATAGTCTAGATTCGCAAGTAACTATTTATTTTAAAGGTATAATTGATGGTGAAGCATTCTAAAATAATAATACAAGTAACTTTGTGCTCCTAAAAGGTCAATTAAGATTGTATGATCTACAGTTTTGAAAAATGTATTATTGTGTTATCAGGAAGGTGAAGAATTTACAATTAATATCTATTTTCAGTTGAAAATCACTCAGAAAATTTAAAATATAAAACTACTAATAACTTTACTATTTCTTTGAAAAAAATGGAAAAACGTATATTACATACCAAAACTGACCGAAGAATTTACGTACAAAAAAATACGCAAAAATATGAGGAATGAACTGAAAATAGCTGTTCCTAATCGAATTAAGATGTAAATATTTGATTGTTAGTTAAGGAAAACAAAAATTGATAGGCGCTTAGTGCTGGTTATTAACAGTAAAACAAGTCTACTACACCGACAAACGTCACAACGATTTGGTTGCAATGAAAAAAACATTAAAATTATCACGTAAAATATTCGAAGAAAAAGCTAATCATAGCGTTATTGTTGGTTTGTTATTATGTGAAGCTATATATAAAAACTCTCTAACTACAGATGATGTTAGTCGGATGAAATCACTAATTGAAGAAATAACTTCAGTTTATAAAGGATCTCTGCAAAGTGATCGAATACTATACTAAAAAATAAAGAGTTAATGGATAGTGTTCGCAATTTACTTCTATAAGAAAAAAGCATTGAATATTATTAGAAAAAATATAAATAACTAATAAATAACTGAATTACAGGAGTTAATGAATCAAGCTCATATGAGCCAATTGATGAGTGAGCAATACAATATTATTATATAGTTTTGTAGAAACCCGCACTTTTATGCTGCGGGTTTTTATTGTTAAAAAACTTTTTTAAAAAAAAGAAAAGAATAACCTACTAAATAAATTTTTATTTTTTTTGTATCTCTCCATAAATGAGAATATTCATGTTATGAATAATGTTTAAGTTTGTAATTATAGTCATTCTTATTTATCTCGAGTAAATTCAGATAAATTGGATAGCATAAATAGTTTAATTTAGGAGATGGTAATGTTATATGATAATAATCAAAGTCACCTTGACCTGCATATGGCATTGGTGCCAATGGTAATTGAACAGACTTCACGTGGTGAACGTTCTTATGATATTTATTCTCGCCTACTTAAAGAAAGAATTATTTTTTTAACTGGCCCAGTTGAAGATCAGATGGCAAATCTAGTGGTTGCTCAAATGCTATTTTTAGAAGCTGAAAACCCTGACAAAGATATCAATCTTTATATTAATTCACCTGGTGGTGTTATTACAGCAGGTATGTCAATTTATGATACTATGCAATTTATTAAACCTGACATTAGTACAATTTGTATTGGGCAAGCATGCTCGATGAGCGCTTTTCTGCTTACTGCTGGCACTAAAGGGAAACGTTATTGTTTGCCAAATTCTCGTGTCATGATCCACCAACCTTTAGGCGGATTTCAAGGACAAGCATCGGATGTAGAAATTCACGCTAAAGAGATTTTAAAAATTAAATCGCGGATGAATGAATTAATGGCCAATCATACAGGTAAAAAAATAAAAGAGATTGAAAACGATACTGAACGAGATCGGTTTTTATCTGCAGAGGAAGCAGTTAGTTATGGTTTAGTAGATAAAATCTATACTAATCGTAATTAATTTACTTAAATGCATAGCATGCCTGATATAGTTATATACGTTATTAATTAGTAACAGTTTTCTGTTACCATCTTTTCTAAAATTGGGGTGATGGTTAAAAAAATGAGGTTATCTGAATGACAGATAAACGCAAACAGAGTTCAGGAAAGTTGCTGTACTGCTCCTTCTGCGGGAAAAGCCAGAATGAAGTTCGCAAATTAATTGCTGGTCCGTCAGTTTATATATGTGATGAGTGTGTTGAACTCTGTAACGATATTATTCGAGAAGAAGTTAAAGAGATTGCACCACATCGTGAACGCAGCGCATTACCTACACCCCATGAAATTCGGCATCATCTCGATGATTATGTTATTGGCCAGGAAAATGCAAAGAAAGTATTAGCTGTAGCTGTTTATAATCATTATAAACGGCTAGGTAAGGTTTATAATGAAGGAATTAATGGAGAAGGAATAGAGCTAGGTAAAAGCAATATTTTGCTTATAGGGCCAACAGGCAGTGGTAAGACACTATTAGCTGAAACTTTGGCTCGTTACCTAGATGTACCATTTACCATTTCTGATGCCACAACATTAACGGAAGCTGGTTATGTTGGCGAAGATGTA
The DNA here is from genome assembly GCA_046530935.1 of Arsenophonus sp. Taxonomy (GTDB): domain Bacteria; phylum Pseudomonadota; class Gammaproteobacteria; order Enterobacterales; family Enterobacteriaceae; genus Arsenophonus. The sequence goes on along the minus strand of JBHEQW010000009.1, from coordinate 36,694 downwards.
GAAAATATTATTCAGAAACTTCTACAAAAATGCGACTATGACATAGAGAAAGCACAGTGTGGTATCGTCTATATTGACGAAATTGATAAAATATCACGTAAATCTGACAACCCGTCAATTACACGAGATATTTCAGGTGAAGGTGTTCAACAAGCTTTACTTAAGCTTATTGAAGGCACAATTGCTGCAGTTCCACCTCAAGGAGGTCGCAAACATCCACAACGTGAATTTTTGCAAGTTGAAACTTCTAAAATTCTATTTATTTGTGGCGGGGCATTTGCAGGTCTTGATAAAGTAATTGGACAACGGTTAAATACGCGTTCAGGAATTGGTTTCTCAGCTGAGGTGAAAAGCGAATCAGAGCGGGAAACTGAAGGTCAGTTACTTTCTCAAGTAGAACCAGAAGATTTAATTAAATTTGGTTTGATTCCTGAATTTATTGGTCGTTTACCAGTAGTGGCTACTTTATGCGAATTAAGTGAAGAAGCATTAATTCAAATTCTAAAAGAGCCTAAAAATGCGTTGACTAAACAATACCAAGCACTTTTTGAACTTGAAGGCGTTAATCTGGAGTTTCATGAAGAAGCATTGAAAGCAATTGCAAAAAAAGCCATGTTTAGGAAAACAGGTGCACGTGGTTTACGTTCTATTGTGGAAGGCGCTTTACTAGAAACCATGTATAATTTGCCGTCAATGGAGCATGTCAAGAAAGTACTAGTTGATGAAATGGTAGTTGCAGGTCAATCAGAACCATTAGTTATTTATAGTCAGCCTGATATACAATCATCAGCTAAAAAATAAATTTTTTTGGTTTTGTTTGATTAGATTCTATAAAGTAAAATAAATGCTTTCCTCTCATTAAATGAGGTTAATACTGGAATTATATTATTGAATATTAAAATTTTATCCCCATATACACTTTATATTTAAAGTGAGGTTTCTCAAAACTTTTAATGAAACCATAAAATTGGCATAAGCTAAACGAAGAGAAAACTTTATGAATCCTGATCGTTCTGAACGCATTGAAATTCCTGTACTGCCTCTGAGAGATGTTGTGGTTTACCCACATATGGTGATCCCGTTGTTTGTTGGGCGCGATAAATCAATTCACTGTCTTGAAGCTGCAATGGATCATAATAAGCAGGTCATGTTGGTGGCTCAAAAAGAAGCGTCGAATGATGAACCAGGTGTAAATGATCTTTTCTCTGTAGGAACAATTGCTTCTATTTTGCAGATGCTGAAATTACCAGATGGTACGGTTAAAGTCTTAGTTGAAGGTTTGCGTCGGGCAAAAATTAGTATGCTAACAGATAATGGAGAATATTTCATTGCACAGGCTGAGTGTTTTAATTCTCCAACTGTTGATGAAAAAGAGCAAGAAGTCTTAAATAGGACAACCATTAATCAGTTTGAAGGCTATATTAAACTGAATAAAAAAATCCCGCCTGAAGTATTAACATCATTGCATTCTATTGAGCAATCTGACAAATTGGCTGATACAATCGCTTCCCATATGTCATTAAAATTAGCTAATAAACAGCGTGTATTAGAAATGTCGGATGTGGTTGAGCGCCTTGAATATTTGATGGCAATGATGGAATCTGAAATTGATCTGCTGCAAGTTGAAAAACGTATTCGTAATCGCGTTAAAAAGCAGATGGAGAAAAGTCAGCGCGAATACTATTTAAATGAGCAGATGAAAGCAATTCAGAAAGAGTTAGGTGAAATGGAAGATGCACCTGATGAATATGAAATGTTTAAACGTAAAATCGAAGAAGTCAAAATGCCAAAGGAAGCACAGCAAAAAGCAGAAGCAGAATTACAAAAATTAAAAATGATGTCACCTATGTCTGCTGAAGCAACAGTTTTGCGAAGCTATATTGATTGGATGGTACAAGTTCCGTGGAATGCTCGTAATAAAGTTAAAAAAGATTTGCTGAAAGCTCAGGAAACACTAGATAGCGATCATTATGGTTTAGAAGGTGTTAAGGAACGCATTCTTGAATATTTAGCAGTACAAAGTCGTGTGAGTAAAATTAAAGGACCAATTTTATGTTTGGTTGGACCACCTGGTGTTGGTAAAACATCATTGGGTCAATCAATTGCTAAAGCGACAGCTCGTAAATATACTCGTATGGCACTTGGTGGTATTCGTGATGAGGCAGAAATTCGTGGACACAGACGAACTTATATTGGCTCTATGCCAGGGAAACTCATTCAAAAAATGGCAAAAGTTGGTGTTAAGAACCCATTATTTTTATTAGATGAAATTGACAAAATGTCTTCTGATATGCGAGGTGATCCGGCATCAGCTTTACTTGAAGTACTTGATCCAGAACAAAATATTGCGTTTAATGATCACTATTTAGAAGTTGATTATGATCTTTCTGATGTGATGTTCGTTGCGACTTCAAACTCCATGAAAATTCCAGCACCGTTATTAGATCGCATGGAAGTTATTCGTCTTTCAGGTTACACTGAAGATGAAAAGCTAAATATTGCAAAAAAACATTTGTTACCTAAACAAATTCAACGAAATGCATTGAAAAAAGGCGAACTTACAATTGATGATAGTGCAATTATTGGTATTATTCGTTATTATACACGCGAGGCTGGTGTTCGCGGTTTAGAACGTGAAATTTCTAAATTATGCCGTAAAGCAGTAAAAGCTCTACTGATGGATAAATTATTAAAATACATTGTTATTAATGAATATAATTTAAAAAACTATCTTGGTGTGCGTAAAGTTGATTATGGTCGTGCTGATACCAAAAACCGTATTGGTCAAGTGACTGGTTTAGCTTGGACAGAAGCTGGCGGGGATTTATTAACTATTGAAACGGCTTGTGTACCTGGCAAAGGTAAACTTACCTATACAGGATCGTTAGGTGAAGTTATGCAAGAATCTATTCAAACTGCGTTAACTGCAGTTCGGGCGCGAGCGGAAAAACTAGGTATTAATGCTGATTTCTACGAAAAACGAGATATTCATGTGCACGTACCTGAGGGGGCAACACCAAAAGATGGTCCAAGTGCAGGAATTGCAATGTGCACAGCATTAATTTCTTGTTTGACTTCTAATCCTGTACGAGCAGACGTAGCGATGACCGGAGAGATAACATTACGAGGGTTAGTGTTACCTATTGGTGGTTTAAAGGAAAAACTGTTAGCAGTTCACCGTGGTGGTATAAAAATTGTGCTAATTCCAGATGAAAATCAGCGAGATTTGGAAGAAATACCTAAAAATGTTATCGCAGATTTAAAAATTTACCCAGTAAAAACTGTTGAAGAAGTTTTTTCCATTGCATTAGAAAATCCACCATTTGGAATTGGAATAGTAACTAAGGAATGTTCTTAATTTATTGATTTGAATTTAAAATTCAACATAAATTTAAAGCTTATAAAAAGCTTAAATAGCTTATCAGGTTTTATTAGATACTGAATAATTTAAATAAACAAATCTATAATATTTAACTGTAATATGTTTTCTTGCCATATCTATTATATCATTGATATAATATTCTTATCTTTTTTTATAAACCATTAACAATATCTTTGTTTAAACCAGATATCATAATATCTTTGATGATAAGCATGAAAAAGAAAGAGCTAGTAGTAGCGAAAATTACAAAAGAGTTGATAGCCACTAAACAATCAGTTGCTAGTGGTTTATTAAATGCATTTATTAATTTTGTATCTCAATCTCTCAAAAAAAAGAGATAAAGTTTAAAAAATTAATAAATTTTTACTTTTTTAAAATCAAATATCGTGATGCAGTTCTCTGATGCTCGCAATTCTAAATATAGATAAGTTAATTAAAATATCAGCTGTTAAAATACAGTCGCTTTAAAGATGGCAAAACCAACGATTAAAACCAGTTAACAGCCACAAGAAAAAAACAAGAGTTATTAGAAAATCTGTTGTATATAACTATCAGTTTAGCTCATCTATGATGCTTAGTAAATATTTCTTTCATGCTTAAATTAGGCGTTGTTTTACCATCAGAGTCAACAGGTCTAAATGCCTTTAGCCGGTTATATCTTTTCTGAGCAGATTGGGAACAGCTTAAATACCATTGAAATGATTGTTTTTCTCGAACCACAGTTCCTAGAGTTTTGGCTTCGCAGCTTCACTGTCTCAAAAGCCAATTCAATAGGATTTATCGTTCTTATGTAAAGCTAAGTACTCTATAACTGGAAATAGCATAATAATTACAGCAATTCTTATAGATCTTTCTCAATCTTTTTTTATCTATGTGGGATACTTTACTGGACTGGAAACCATGCCAACAAAACATCAAGGACTTTATTTAGCAGCATAAGAGGTTTTTGTTAGACAGACTTATTGTAGATGAATATTAACTATTTTTTGCATGCCTTTTTTTGAGTAAGCTAACATTTTAGTTGTTTTTCATATCCGACGGCCTTTGTAGTTGATGTCTGGATGGGAATATCTTTCAATTATATTCCAAAAAAATAATGGCAACGTCTTCTATACTTCCAACCATTGTGGCATGGAAAATAAAGTTAAGGCGGAAGAGCTTGCATGCCATTGAGAAATTCGCAAAGTTCTCTTACTAACTATTGATAAGCATCTTCGACAGCAAATAAGATCCATTGTCCTGGCTATGCTCTGCTATGCTGATAATAACCAGCAGACAAAGGCGATCATCTTCCTTACAATACTGTATGCGCTATTTACTAAGAAATAAACGCAGCATAATATATCGCTTAAATCATGCAGTCATCATTATCTCTGTGCTCTTCAAGCCATTGCTGTTTTAGCTTGCTCTACTAATGGAATTGGCATAAAGAGCATGTATTTTTTCAGCGAAAACCGCTCACAATCCTACACCTAAGAGTGCTTCGTGCAAATCATATCTTTGGATATTGCCTAGCAAAGTACATGGATAATAGCAAGTCTTTGCCGCTTTTAGCACGCTTCAGATAAGGCTGTAGAGTAACAAGCTGTTAAAGTATATTCCGTTGCTGATGCGATTTATGATATTAAGAACTTTAATCTTAACATCATCCATACGAGTCTGTATAGTATTTGTTGTAGCAAATAAGCATTGCTGATAACAGTATGATGAGTCCATAGACAATGAAGCCTTCAGCTTGTTGTCTTAGCATAGCTTTGAACTCAGCCTCAACAGTAGGGGCTATCAAGCAAGCTGCCTATAGCACCATTATGGATGAGTTTATACAAATGGATTACAGGTAATATCTTGTTTTTGAGCATAGCTATATGATGGAGTATCTTTGAGGATAGCTACTATATGGAGTAGTTTTTTCATGGTATATCATCTATCTGTTGTTGAAATCATTTACTAAATCAATCAGCATGGATACAACAGAATCTAATAAAATTTCAATATACCAGAAATGAATATAACTTAAAAATAAAACTTTCGGTGTACACCATTAAAGGAATAAAACTAAAACCGAATCAGTTTTTTTGATAAGTTAGAATTGAGCGCAGCACATAAAAAATTATGCATTTTTTCTTTTAAACTGAAATAACGTAATATAAACTTATTTAATTTAATTAAAACGGATAGAGAGTAACCTTTTATGATGGAGACCATACGCACAGCGGCAAATAGCCCTGTGCTCAAGATATTATTTGTGATTATTATCATATCCTTTGTACTTACAGGGGTTGGCGGTTACATTATTAGAGATTCAAGTAATCATGTAGCAAAAGTGAATGGCACAATAATTAGTCAAGTTCAATTACAAGAAGCTTTTCAGCAAGAAAAGCAAGCATTACAAGAAGGACAAGGTGATCAATTTGCTGAAATTGCTAGTACTGATAAAAGAATCCAGATGTTGCGTCGCCAAGCTTTAGATCGTCTAATTGGCGTAATATTACTTAATCAATATTCACACCAATTAGGTTTAACAGCAACTGATAATCAAATTAAGCAATATATCTATAACATGCCGATATTTCAAATAGACGGGCATTTTGATAGTGAAAAATATCAGATTATTTTATCAAAACATAATGTTAATGCTGATGATTTTGCTAAAAAAATACGAGAAAGTTTAATTAACCGTCAACTTAGTAAAATATACGTGACTGATGAATTTGTCTTACCTGAAGAAATTAAGTCCTATACTGAGTTACTTTTACAGCAACGTGAAGTAAAAACAACAACTATATCACTTGCTAACTATCAATCCAAACAAACAGTTACAGATAAAGAGTTAGAAGATTACTATGATATGCATCAGAACAGTTTTGTTTCACCTGAACAGGTGCAGGTTAGTTATATTAAATTAAATATTGCTTCTCAACGCAATAATATAGCAGTCAAAGATGAAGAGCTGAAAAGCTATTATGAGCAAAATATAACTAATTTTATTCAACCAGAGCAAAAACATTATAGCATGATTCAATTAACAACAGAAAAAGAAGCAAATTCTGTTGTTAAAGCTTTAGCTGCTGGGGCAAATTTCAAGCGATTAGTTTCCGAAAAATCGACAGATAAATTTAGTGCAGCAAATCATGGTGATCTTGGTTGGATGGAAGCCAGTTCAACACCAAGTGAAGTTATTGGTGCTAATCTAATTAAAAAAGGACAGGTTTCTAACATAATAAAATCTGGCACTAATTATATTATATTGCGTCTTGATGATATTAAACCTGAATTTATAAAACCTTTTCAGTCAGTGAAAACTGAGATTGCCAATACCATAAAAAATAAAAAAGCAATTAATGCATTTTATTCATTACAACAAACTGCAAGTCGTGCCGCAATGGATGATAATAAATCCTTAATAACTGCTGAAAAAGTTACTGGTATTAAAGCGATAACTACAGGTTGGTTTAGTCATAACAATCTTCCTGAAGAAATAAGATTTGATAAGGTGGCTGATACTATTTTTAATAGTAACTTATTAGATAAAAATGGCCCAACAGGTATTAATTCAGATGTTATTAATGTCGATGGTGAGAGTGCATTTGTTATTCGAGTTGAAAAATATAAACCAGAGGTAATACAACTATTTGATGAGGTAAAAAAAACAGTAGCTGAATTAGTAAAATTTAATAAGGCCACAAAAGAGATGGAAACGGATGGCAATAAATTGCTGAGCGCCTTAAAACAAGGCGCAATAAGTGACCCTGTTTTGTTAAAACAGGGTATTGCCTTTACTAAAGCTAAGATTATTGAGCGTTTTGATCAAAATGACTCATTAGTTGAGCAAATTTTTCAAATGCCTATTCCTAAAAAAAATACATCGACTTATCTTGCTACAAAAGATACCAAAAATAATTTAGTTATTATTCAATTGGCCAAGGTTATTCAAAGGCAACCAACAGAAGCTGAATTAAAAATCTTTTCGCAACATTATAAAATGATACTTGGAAATGTGATAGCTGGATCACTGATGTTAAATTTACGTGATAGGGCTAAAATTAATTTAGGCCAAATCGAGTAATTTATAATCAACTTCCAGATAATCTGATACAATTACATAAATGATATAAGCCTGTGCTTGTGCAGCTCTTATTGTTATATCACAATTTATTGTCACAATATTTTTTATTTTTGTATCTTATATCTTATCTGCTTTATTCATGGTAAATTATATATTATCAAGTCATATAGACCTACAGTCGTAGAGCTCTATTCATGGCAATGACTGATACTGCTTGATGGGAAAAATATCATAATAATTAGGCTTACATAGAGTTATGTTTATTTTGATAAATGGAGTTTTGGAAATAATGGCGTATCAAGTGCTGCTTATTGATTTTATAAATAATTTCAACATCAAAGAGATGATATATCATGAAAAATTTACTCTACGAATATCAGCAATACAAAACATTAGCTGTAGAAGAAATAACCATTGCATAAACTTATCATTAATAGCAATAACTGCCTGGCAGTTGATAGCCGCCTCTTTTAGGCTGAGATCAAGGCCATAAGTGCGACAATATGCTGAACGCAGTTTTTCTAGGCTTAGCTGTATATGCTCCAACCATACTGTTGCTAGTATGGTTATTTTCTGTAGAAAAATAATACACCGACTTTTGTGTTAGCGATTTTGAGATTAAAGTGCATAATGTTACATTTAGCGAATCATAGCAACAACGGAATATGCTTCAATAAATCATTACTACCGACTTATCTAAAGCGTTCAAAAAATCTTGTAGAATTGTTACTATTGCCTTATACCTGTCAAAAATCTCAAACGGAAATTTTATGAAGCCCTTGTATTGTGCCTGTTATATGTAATTGCAATTTTGCACATAGTTCAAATTAGAATATAATAACAATAAGCAAATTAAAATAATAACATCTTTGATGAAGCATAAGGCAATAGTGCTAACAAGATTTAAGCAATACGTGCTCCGTTTATTTCTTTGTAGATGGCATATACTTGTTACTTTAATACAAGATGATCTCATTGGCCTACTGCTTATTATCGGTGTCACCGCTAAGCATTGACGTAAAGAGCTAGTTTTGTCGACCAAGATGCTTATTGAGAGTAATAATGGAACTTGCCTGAACTTATAAAAATGCCAATAGTAGCACGTATCTTAACAGTATCTCCTAGGCTTAGTAGATAGAAATGCTGTGCTTGGTTTTTTGGAATGTAAATTGCAAAAATATTCCAGGAGACTCAACACCAACCTTGTCGGTCACATAAAACAGCTAATGTGCGTGCTATCACTCCACAAAGAGATGCAACTAAAAGTTTAGGCTCATGAAACTTATTGGAGCTCAGGCTACTAAAAAGCCGTGGTGGCGATAAAATAAAGACCGCTTTATGTTTTTATTAGCAAGCTTTTCAGCTAAGTCGTTCTGAAGTAATGAAGAAGCCAGAAAAAGATCGAAAAGAACTGCTTGTATTCTTCTACTACTTTCTGTCAACTCACTGAGTGAGCATCAATAAGAACGATAAATCCGATTGGATCTGTTTTTGAGACAGTTATGCTACAAAGCCAAAACGCTAAGAACTGTGATTCGAGAAAAACAACCATTTCAATGGTATTTAAGATGCTACAGTCTCCTCAAAAAAGCCGGAACCAACTAAGAAGATTTGACCTATTTCGACCATTGTATCTAAATAACGTCAAATTTAATTATGAATAACTGATTTATTAAGCATAAGAAGCTAAGCGTAGCCTTACAGCGCGTCATATAGCAACTTTGCTAATAACCATAAATCTAATAACATAAATCTAATAATATGTGTTATTATGGCTATGTTAGCAAAGGTGTTGCTTTGCTCGCCCAGAGCAATTTTGTAGCTACATCTCTATTTCAATTATTGTCGTTTCAAACACTCTTCTTCAAACTAGATATTCAGATTAGATAATTCACTAAATAAAACGACTCTATTCCATAGAATTTAATTCTCTATCTTTTTAATCAGCTGATATAACTGTTCATTTTTTAAACATGAAGTTCTTTACTAAGAACTCTTCGACCATTCAACCTTATTAGGTGATGATGATTAATTTTATGCTAGCTAGCAAAACTTTTCCATAATTTACCTCCATTTGAACAAATGAGGATAGACTCTTTTTCTATGATCGGCTCAAGAAAACTGCGAATACATAATAGATTAAACTTGTCAAAAATGTCATTAGTTACATAATCTCAAACTTGAGCAATTAAAAATGCGCGTTCGTTCTTTCCTTATATCTTATGCTTACTAACTATGGTTTTTAGCTTTCCCATATTGAATATAACGCTCACATTTAAAGGATTCATAGAAAAATGTTTCGTCGACTTCACGAATACTACTTACTGCATTTACATTAACTGTCGCTGTTGAAGCAAAAAACCCAGTGATATCCATCTAAACTCTGTTTTTAAACTTAACGCCTATTTCTTTCGCCTTACCACAGTAAAGTCAAGCTATATCGCAGATAACTAAACTAGTTATCCTTGTTGATATAGTTTCGCCATATAACTTTCAGTAAGATTATTAAATCTTTTCCTATAAGCCTAGAGCTATTTTTCAACGATATCGCTCTAACCACTAGAATCTATCCCAAGCAGATTAATATATTCGCTATGATAATATTGACAGGATAAAAAGTGAAATGAATTGCTTTCAATGCATAAATCAATGATCATCAGACAGATGATCAGCAAGTAAATTAATTAGATATAATTTTATGTTAACAGATAGTGAGAAAAAATCTTTTTGAGATGTGTCACTGTTTGCTTTTCATTGCAAACCATATAAATGAAAATTCTTCATACACTATTAATAAGGAATCTCTAGCAAAAACTTTTTCCAACATAGTCCTTAATAAATAGTTGTTTTTTATTCTCATATCGTAGATGATAAAATGGTTGTTAACATGCTTTTACATTCAGGAACTATGACAATGAATAAGGCAGATACTCGTAAAACAAATTTCATTCACCAGATTATTGATGAAGATTTGGCTACAGGAAAACATACTAATATACATACTCGTTTTCCACCTGAACCTAATGGTTATTTACATATTGGTCATGCGAAATCAATTTGTTTGAATTTTAGTCTTGCAGAAGAGTATAATGGTCAATGTAATTTGCGTTTTGATGATACTAATCCAGTTAAAGAAAATGTTGAATATATTAATTCCATTCAAGAAGATCTAAAGTGGCTAGGCTTTAATTGGAGTGGTAACGTTAAATATTCGTCAGATTATTTTGATGATATTTATCAATATGCTATTGAGCTAATTAAAAAAAGCTTGGCTTATGTTGATGAATTAAGTGCTGATGCTATTTGTGAATATCGCGGAACTCTAAAGCAACCAGGTAAAAATAGTCCATATCGTGATCGCAGCATTGATCAGAATTTGCAGCTATTTGAGAAGATGCGAGCTGGTGGATTTGAAGAAGGTAAAGCCAGTCTACGTGCTAAAATCGATATGTCATCCCCATTTATTGTTATGCGCGATCCGGTATTGTATAGGATAAAATATGTTGAACACCATCAATCAGGCAATAAATGGTGTATTTATCCAATGTATGATTTTACTCATTGTATTTCGGACGCATTAGAGGGGATTACTCACTCACTTTGCACCATGGAATTTCAAGATAATCGTCGATTATATAATTGGATATTAGATAATATTACCATTAATTGTCATCCAAGACAATATGAGTTTTCGCGTCTAAATCTTGCCTATACAGTGATGTCAAAACGTAAACTAAATCAGTTAGTAGCAAAAAATATAGTTGAAAATTGGGATGATCCAAGAATGCCAACCATTTCAGGGTTACGTCGTCGTGGTTATACAGCTGCATCGATTCGAGAGTTTTGTCGGCGTATTGGTATAACTAAGCAAGATAATACTGTTGAAATGGCAGTATTGGAATCTTGTATCCGTGATGATCTAAATAAAAATGCACCCAGAGCAATGGCTGTATTAGATCCAATAAAATTAGTGATCGAAAATATGTCCGCCGCTGAACAAATACTTATGATGTATAATCATCCTAATAAACCTGAGATGGGAACTCGTCAAGTGCTATTTAGTCGAGAGCTTTATATTGATCGGGCTGATTTTCGTGAAGAACCTAGTCATCAATATAAGCGCTTAGTTTTAGGTAAAGAAGTACGTTTACGTAATGCTTACATTGTACAGGCTAATCGAGTTGATAAAGATGCAGAAGGTAACATTATCACAATTTATTGTACTTATGATGCTAACACTTTAAATAAAAATCCAGCTAATAGAGCTAAAGCTAAAGGGGTTATCCATTGGGTAAGTGCATTACATGGTCTGCCAGCAAAAATTAGGTTGTATGATCGTTTATTTACTGTCCATAATCCTAGTTCTGAAGAGAATTTTTTAGCTGCCATTAATCCTGATTCTTTGGTAATTCGTCATGGATTTGTTGAGCCAAGTTTAATTACTGCACAACCAGAAAAATCTTATCAGTTTGAACGCGAGGGTTATTTTTGTGCTGATAGTCATGATCATACTACCAATCAACTGGTATTTAATCGCATTGTAGGGTTAAAGAGATAATTTTGCAAAAATAGTCAACTAATAAATTAGCTTATTAATAAGTTATCTTGATAATCATAGTCTTATATGGATAAGTTAGCAAATGTTGTTGTTTAAAATCCAATATACTATATGAATCCCATATAGTATATGAATCCCATATAGTATATGAATGATTTTCGCTATATAAGTTGTCATGAAAAAGCAAACACTCATATAGATTCTTACCTCACTCTCTGCCAGCAACATAATGCAGGATTTCATTACTTGACGCTTTGGTGATAATCTCTCGAATTATGTAGCTTCATTCATTGAAGCAACTAATTTTAGTTTATCCTGTCTATATTGTCACAGTATAGATGTTATCAGCTGTATACATTCATTAGTGTTATGCCTATATTGTTGTAAAATCCACAATTGCATGAAAACATTTACCATCTTATGGAAGTAAGAGTCCTCTAGCAAAACTACATCATAAAGATAAATGGTTTAGTTATCTATGATATGTATGTTGAATAGCTTGACTTTACTGAAGTCAGCAAAATAAACAGGCATTAATTTAAAAAGAGTATTTAGATTGAGCCTCAGTGTTTTCCTTGCTTCATCCGCGATAGCGGCATAACTTCAGTAAGTGGTATTTATGAAGTCGACTACTAAAGATTTTTTCTAAAATTCATTAAAAAGAATGGTTCTAATCTAACATGTAAAGGCAAAAAAATACAGGAGATCAAGAAATAAAAATAAAAGGCAAAATTGAAGTGCTGTTTTAATCGTCTGAGATCGACATGGTTATGTGAGCGATGATATTCTTAAATGGTTTAATGCATAGTGTGTTAGCACTTTTCTTAAGCCAATCATCGATGAATAAGTCTATTCTTTGCTCGAATATGGTGAAATGGCATGAAACATTTGCTAGCAAGCAGAAATTAGTTATTATCGCCTAATAAGGTTTTATAAATAAAAAGTTTTTGGTAAAAAATTCCATATTTAAACTGTGAAGAATTATATAAGCTGATTAAAAGGATACTGAATAGAGACAATGATGTATGGTCTTCTATATTATAAAATTATCTAGCTTGTAGAAACTTATTTAAAACCATAAGAATTAAAATAGAGCTGTATCTACAAAATTTCTCTGCAAGAAAAGCAACAACCTTTAGCAACATATCCGTTTTTATCCATCCTAATAAAATTAAAACAGCGATTATAATGCAATGCTAGACGCTTCTTAGGTAATCTTAATCGATCATTTCCTATGTCCATCTATCATGTACTTTTGCAGACAATAGTAAAGAATTTACAGATCACCTTTTTGGTCAGTGAAAAGGTTTAGCCAAAAAAAAATATCAATTCAAGCCTTTATGTACAGAGCTTGATATAGAAAACACCGACTTTTAGCCAATCAATGCATCTTTTAAACGAATGATATAGTCAAGCGATTTAATGAGCTGATAGCAGATATCTGCAAAAAAAGCCATCATTTCATTTCTGATGAAATGCTTTAGATCAATATCTGCATCGATATATTTAGCTGTATAATTAGCAATTAACACTAATAAGCATTTTGTAGTAAAACTCTTTTATAGTCCATAAAAGATAAGTTATTACCAAATCTGGTGTATGACTGTCAAGCTCCGATTCTTATGTTTCCTGAATCTGTTATCTATCCTTAAATTGTAAGTTATTTGCCACCAGTATCACAAATAGCTAAATCTCCTTAGCAAGTTCCAGCTTTTTTTAGCAAATAGAAGTAGCTTAATGGCATTGAAAGTGTCTAGTTCTAGAACTAGAATACTTCTTGTGTATCAACTTGCATATCCTTACTCCATCACTATTACAAAATGTGATTCAATCTGATTCTTTGTTCTTATTGGTACATGAGTGCTATGACGGAAACTTATAGAAGAGTGCTATGACGGAAACTTATAGAATACCAAGAATTTTTATCGATCTTTCTTCAGCTTCTTCATAATTGAATGATACAGATCAAAACCTTGCTAACAAAATATTAATGGCTCTTTATTAGCAGCATCACAAGTTTCTGATATGCAGACCTACAACAGATCAGCCTTAACTTTCGGTTTTGTGCCTTTATGGAGTTGAAAGCAGCAAATTAGCTGTTTTGTATACACCAACCACGTTGTTGCTGTGTATACAGAGGAATATTTTCCCAAATTGCATTATAAAAATCAAGACCACCGTCTTACGTAGCAACCATTAGACCAGATAAGGTTAAGGCACGCGCCACGCTTGCAGGCCATTGATAAGCTCAACCAAGTTCGCTTCTAACTCTTGATAATCATCTTCGAGTGCAAATGAGGTCCATTACGTCACGTCTATGCATCTTTGATGCATATAATAAACGGCAGGCAAAGTCAATCATCTTTACTTTATAGGATGGGATATGCCTATATACCCATAAATAAAGATAGCAGGTATATCGCTTAAATCATACAGGCGCACCACATTACCTCTGCCATTTCAAGACATTACTGTTTCAGTCTGCTCTGCTAATAGGGTACTAGCAGATAGAGCATCTGCTTTTTAATCAATAAGCGCGCACTAGAGCTTAGTGAAAATCATCGGTGAAGATATGTCTCGCAGGTACAAAACCATGTGAGCAATTCTTCAATGCTTTTTGTACGTCTCAGATAAGGCAGTAGCAACAAAGCTGTTGAAGTTATATTCCGTTTCCGATGCGGACAAACACCACCCCACCCCTCAGCTTGACCTTAGGCAGTTTAATTTCAATATCCTAAATATTCGTCTTGTATATTCGTTGTGCTAAGTTAAATAACTATTATAGACAAACGAGTAGGCATAAACGTGTCGACAAAAGCGGCTGGTGCAGCATATTATCGCTGCATCATAGATTCTAACTTACTATCAAAAACGACATTGATGTATCTCATGTGCTTAGAGCCATTAGTGATGAGGTCATTCAATTGATAACAGGTAATATCTTGTTTCGTGGTTACCTGTAAAAAGTGTAGACTTTCCATAGCACATCATCTCTATGAGATTAAAATTATTTACGAAATCAATCAGTAAAATACGACTCATCATCTCCGAAACAAATACACTAAAAATGATTATATTTCATGAAAAGATTTTTTTAAAATTAAATCTAAGTTATTCAAACAAACCATACTACCCATCTCTGATGTGATACCTAAGATGTCAATCTTACTTGTCCATTAATTCATTAAAAAGTATTTATAATACTGTTATTTGTATATTATAGAAAAAATTATTAAAGGCTTTGTATATTTATCAAATATTAAATTTTCAAATAGATAAAGCAAGCAATAAGCAAGGTTATCATAAGGATCTGTTGGCTAATTTTGTCTACAAGCTTAAAACTTTAAAAATTTGAAAACAACTAAGTTGTATAGAATTAATGATGAATTAGTGAAGTTTGTGTCTAAAATGACTAACATAAAACTTCATCTACAAGATGGTAGATGATAGCAATACTAGATTTCTGGCTTATATCTTTTGCAATAAGGTTGTGCAGAAAATTTGATTTGTAGTTGCTGGTATAACCTGTTCTCTTAGTATGTATAAGAGAAGGAGCTATATGTATTGTACAATAATATTAATAATTTTATTAATAATGCAAAGCGAATGTTATAATGTATTTAGCGCCTATTTTCCTAATTGTTACAAACAATCTTCTCAATTAATCCATAAAACGAAAAAATTACTTAAAATGGATAAAAAATAGTGGATTGGAGTGATATAGTAATAGGAAATAAGATTTTAACTGGTGCTAATTCATTATGAGCTATTTTAGTGACTAAAATATAGAATCAAAAGTTAAAAGTATCTAAAAAATATTTTTCTGGCGAAATGTTTTAGCATTACTCAACTTTTCTAATGTTTTTACAGCGCTGTTTGTTAAACCAACATAGTTAGTTAAAACTAATAGTTTAAAGAATGTTATGTATGACATCAATCACATTCACTATAATGTCATTAAGTCTAAGATGACGTTATTCCATAGATGGATAAGTTTTTTTGGTTGATCATATCTGTAAAGTTAATATTAACTCCTGCATGCATCTAACAAAAAAGACAATTTTCTGCTGTATATTTTATTCAAAATTTATCAAGCATGATCTTATTTATGCGCAATAATCTTAGAAGTAAAATACTTAAAAATAAGTTTTTTACTTTACTATAAAGTAAAAAAAAACTGGATTGCCCAATACATCCTCCTTCTAATTTTAAGTAATTAATAATAAAAATAGTGCTAGGCTATATTGTTTTTCTCCTTTCACTATTGATTATGAAATAGAGATACTACTTACTTTACAACGCTAAAAAAATCGTTTCCATCACAATGATCTTTTTTTGAGCAATACCCATATAGATAAAGACTATGATTGGATAGTTTAATACCATAACGTTTCGCAATATTTTTTTGCTGTATATCAATGAATTCATCGCTGAATTCAATAACTTTACCACAATCTAAGCAAATCAAGTGATCATGGTGATGTTGTTGTGTTAATTCAAAAATCGATTTACAGCCTTCAAAATTATGACGGGTAACAATACCAGCATCATCAAATTGATTTAGAACACGATAAACTGTTGCGAGGCCAATCTCTTCCCCCATATCAATAAGTTTTTTATAAAGATCTTCCGCACTAATGTGATGACATCCTCGCTCTTGTAATACCTCTAAAATTTTTAAACGTGGAAGTGTTACTTTAAGCCCTGCATTCTTCAATGCTTTATTGTTCTCTGTCATGCGGATCCTACCTTGCTGCATTAGCAGCAAATTCAATAATATTGAAACAATGTATAACAGTAATATACTGTTTATTTCAAGCCAAATTTACAATTATACATGTAATAATATCATTATAGAATTTGCAGGAATTATTCTATACAAAAAATATTGACATCCATCATTCATCTATTGATGATGGATTGCAAATTAAGCTCTTTGGATATTTGTTTTACCCAGCTTTTCACGCGTTCGAAAGTTAGTTCAGGTTGCCTATCTTCATCAATAGCGAGACCAATAAAGTGAGTGTTATCAGATAGTCCTTTTGATGCTTCGAAGTGGTACCCTTCTGTTGACCAGCGCCCAACAATGATAGCGCCGTTAGGTTTAATAACCTCTTTCATAGTACCCATGGCATCACAAAAATATTCTGAATAATCCTCTTGATCACCACAACCAAAAATAGCTACTATCTTATTTGTAAAATCAATTTCTTTCAATGTCGGAAAGAAATCGTCCCAATCACACTGTGCTTCACCATAATACCAGGTAGGAATGCCGAATAGTAAAATATTAAATGCTTCAATATCCTCTTTACTGCTTTTAGCAATATCATGAATTTCAGCAATATCAACGCCACCAAGAGTTTTTTGGATTATTTTGGCAATATTTTCTGTGTTGCCAGTATCACTGCCGAAAAAGATACCTATGATTGGCATAAAGTAAATAAACCTCTTAATTTTAATTTAAATTGTTTGGTTATCTAGAATCTTATCGTTATTAATAATAATAATTTAAAATAATAATGATTATTATTAATAATTAATCGCTAATTTGACAAAAAATAAATGCGCAATTCCATGAATTTTATGTGCTTTATATAAAAAATTAACTATTAAAACTGCAATTCATAGGTTTTTCTTTGATAGTTGTGTTAACAATATTTGTTCTATTAATTCATTACTGATTATTTTTGTTCTTGAGCCAATATATATACATATATATTTAGTTAGTGACGCAACAGAACGGTTTATTGATTTTTAATTAGATACGACATAAAATTTTTTATTACATTTTAACTGATTGCACTTATTAATTTTTAGTTGTTCATGCTCAGATATAATAATGGATTAGTTTTCGTCTAGGCAGCCATTCCATTGATCTAAGTTTATCCACGAATAAATCCTGTGTTATGTGATTAGCTTACTATTTTGCCATAAATTTTAATGTTAATAAAAATTTATTAGTTACTTAAAACAATTATACCCTAGCAAGATAACTATCGCTACCATCAAATAAAATTATTCTTTTTATAAAGCAACCTATTAATTAGCATGTGAAGTTAGAAATGGCTAATAAAAAACATAAAACGTGATCTTACTGTCTACTCCGCATTACTTTTAAACATTAACTTTTACCAAAGTTCCTGTTTGTTTATACAAGGGTTGAGCATAAAACAAATTTAACATGAGTAGATTATCAGGGCTATCGAATTCAACTACTTATCCTTCATTAATCAGATAAATATCCTTCATTAATCACATAAATTTTATCATCAAAATGAATGATATTAAGGCGGTTTACAATAGTCATAATAGTTCTGGCAACAGACAAATAATGCATATTATTCATAATAGCCGCTTCTAAGTCAGAATGTAGTGCAGACGATTTGCCTTATTAGTAATTAATATACATTGTGTTTTGACAACATGGCATCAGCAAGTGTTATATATGTTGCCGTTGTCCACTTGATAAATTCATACATCTCGCTTCTTGCTAGCTAACTGCATATTAAAATCTTGATAAATTTGTTAAATAAAATTTAGCTCACAATGCTATTTTTGTTGACTAAGTTATGTTATGGCTTCATTAGAACATCTTGCCGCTTAGCTTAAGCGGATGTTGTTTGCTATCAAATATGCAAATAAGATACGTTCTTTAGAACTATACTAATAATTAAGACATAAAGTGACGGTATCAGCAATACCTAACGAATTATGGTCATTTCTGATCCATGAAGTTTAGGAGAAACCGACGTATCTTGATAATTGATTTCGTAAATAATTTTAACAACAAAGAGATAATATATCATGAAAAATCTATACTACAGATATCCGAAAAAGCAGATATTACCTTTGATTCATTGCGTAAGCTAATTCATAATGGTGAAACAATCAACTCTAATAACCACCCGACGTTGAAGCCAAGCTCGAAGCTATGCTGCGGATAAGATACCTGAACCAAACAACTACTTATCAACAGACTTTATATCGCGATCCTGTAGTCTGTACCTCTTATTTTCTACAACAAACCAAGTACAGATACTGCTGTTATCGATTATTGAGATTAAACTGCCTAATATCTGAAATTGCAGCAGCAACGGAATATGCTTCAATAGCTTGTTGCTATCTCATGTTATCTAAAGCCTGTAAAAAGAGTCAAAAAGTTGCTGCCATGGCTGTGCTCGCATTAGATATCTGAACCAGAGATTTTACGAAGCTCTGCTTGGTGGCCAATCTCTATAAAAAAGCACATGATCTCTCTATCAGCAGCATCAGCAAACTGAAACAGCAATGGCTTGAAAAGAGCACAAGTAATGTAGAGGTGCCCGCATATCATGATTTAACAGATATGCTCTACGTTTATTTCTTAGCAGATAGCATAATAGACAGTCCTTTCAGGCAAGCTTATCGACTTTGCTTGCTAGTCATTAGCAGCCATATAAGTAAGCATGCACATAAAAATTAGCTACTTTCGCTCAAAGACACTTATCAAGAGTTAGAATAGAACTTACCAGAACTTCTCAATAGACTTTGCGATCGTAGCATGGATCAACCTTATCTGCATCAGGCTTGCTACAGGACACTATGCCATTGGGTTTTGGAACGCAATGACAAAGATATTTATGGATAAGCAGTATTAACACTGTTTGGTACACAAAGCAGCTGATGTACTCGCTTCATTTCATAAAGGCACGAAACAGAAAGTCCATGGTGAGCTACTGGTTTGGTCTAGCCTACCAGAAACTTGTAATGCCACTAATAAAGAGCCATTGATATTTTATTAGCAAGGTCTTCATCATCATCCTTTAGCGATGAATGAGCTGAAGAAAGATCGATAAAAACTGTTGTCATTCTTATAACTTTCCGTCAGAGAATTTAGCGACAATAAGAACGAGGAATCCGATTAAATCAGCTTTTATGATAATGATGGTAAAGTAGTAAAGGCAAGGAGCAAAGAATCGCTGTTAGAGGAAATAACTATTTCAAATGCCATTGAAGCTTGTAGCCTATGCTTAGAAAAGCTAGAAAGCTAGTTAAAGGTGGATTTAACATCTGCTATGTGATCTGCGCGTGCTTTATGTGTGGTAAACAACGTCTAATTTAAGAATGTAGAACAAATTCAGGGAACATTAAGAATAAGAAACGTAATCCAACCACCATACGCCAAATTTGTTAATAACTCCGAGGAATACATTCTACTAACAAAAGTAAAATAGTATCATAGCTATACAAATCAAACTTTTTAACAAAAATTGAAGAAAGCATACTTTATCCAGTAATGTACTTATCATTACTCAATTTTAATCGGTATTCGGAATAAAAAATGAATAAGCCTAATCAAGCTAAAAAGGTAAAGATGGTATCAATGCTATATATTGTGCCAACTCCTATTGGCAATTTAGATGATATCACTCTGCGTGCATTGCAGATCCTTAAGCAAGTAGATCTTATTGCAGCGGAAGATACCAGGCGTACTGGTTTATTATTGCAGTATTTTGCTATTAAAAATCGTATTATATCCTTACATGAACATAATGAACAGCAAAAAATAAATAAATTAATTCCTCAATTAAAAGATGGACTAAATATAGCATTAGTTTCTGATGGAGGGACACCATTAATTAATGATCCTGGTTATCATTTTGTGAAATATTGTCGCCAAGAAGGTATTCGGGTAGTTCCTTTAGCTGGGCCATGTGCAGCAATTATGGCACTTTCTGCTGCCGGTATCACATCAAATCGCTTTTGTTATGAGGGATTTTTACCAGCAAAACGGAAAAGTCGACAAGAGATATTGGAAGGGTTAATGGAGGAATCTAGAACACTGATTTTTTATGAATCGCCTCATCGTTTGTTAGAGACATTAGCTGATATGATCGCTATTTTTGGCGCTAAACGTTATGTCGTCTTGGCTCGCGAATTGACAAAAATTTGGGAATCAATTTATGGTTTACCTGTTGGAGAACTCCTTGATTGGGTAAAAGTTGATGAAAATCGTTATCGTGGTGAAATGGTATTGTTAGTTAAGGGTTATCAACTAGCAAAAGATAGTAAAGTAGCCATTCCCTTTGATGCGATGAAAACGTTATTGTTATTACAACAATCATTGCCGTTAAAAAAAGCAGTTACAATTACAGCAGAAATTTATGGTTTAAAGAAGAATACATTATATAAATATGCTATTAAACAACAAGTTGGTGCTGATAGTGCAATCAAGTAGATTAGACGTTATATTAGTAGGCTAAGATAAAATAAGTATACAATTTAATATTAAATCCATATAATCATGTATTGGAGTTGGTCAGACAACCGCTGCTTTATTATTAATTAGGATCTACAATTTGATAATAAAGGGGAGGAAAGTCCGGGCTCCATAGGGCAGGGTGCCAGATAACATCTGGGAGGCGAAAGCTTACGACTAATGCAACAGAGAGCAAACCGCCGATGGCTTTTTAAGCACAGGTAAGGGTGAAAAGGTGCGGTAAGAGCGCACCGCGCAGCTGGCAACAGTTTGCGGCACGGTAAACTCCATCCGGAGCAAGGCCAAATAGAGGTTCAGTAGATGCGGCCCGCATCAAACCTGGGTAGGCTGCTTGAGTCAGTGCGCAAGTGCTGACCTAGATGAATGGTTGTCCACGACAGAACCCGGCTTATAAGCTGACTCCAAAAAAGTAAAGACCAATTTTAAGTTTACTCACAATAGGTCTTTACTTTTTTGATATTTATTAGCATGCAATAAAATTTATAAACCGATTATTTATTATCAATAATGTTTTATAAGCACTGCTAAGTCATTTCAAAGTAATTTTTTGATGTCCTCCATTATGCATTGGTATTTCCGGTTGCTTTATCGATGATGTGAGGATAGGTGGAAGAGATATAAATATAAGGAATAATTTTATACACGGATTAATACAATTTTAAGAATTTCCATGTAATTCTTTAATTCTATACAGTTTAATTGGTTAAGTAAAAATTACAGCTAGCAGAAACTTTTGCAAGAACTTTATTTTTTCTCTCTCTTCACGCTATTTTTATTATAACCATGTATAACACTCGTATGAAAAAATTTCACTGAAACTTAAGCCCATATATTTTAAAATTGCAATTATTATTTTTCAACAAAAAGATCTGCATCCAGATAATTTGAGTTTAGCAAAGGCAATACATTCTGGTAGAATTTTTTTCTTTATCTAGTTCGCCAGTTGCTAAAATAAGCGTATTAACAATAATTTAATTTTGATCTAATTTTTTGTTCTCAGATAATTATTTATTATATAGAGATCCTAGTTATATACCTCTATTCATAACAAGATGGCTACTGAGAGATATAGTTGAGTGCAAAATATCATCATGATTGGTTCCATCGTCAGGTAACCATAACACATAAAATCAGTGCTGCTCTTTAGGTAAGCAAAGAGATCTTGCATTTACTTTAGCTAATCGTTATGGCATATCCGAATTTACTGTTGTTAAAAAGAAAAAATAGATGATGTTAATAATTACAGCAATATATTGTATTGCACATCCTTTAGCAACAATGCTGTCGTCTGCTCATGCTTGGGTTGTATAAAACAGTAGTTGTTTTTCTATAAAAAAATTTTCTCCCTGTTAATGATCAGCTAGTATTTGTACGCAAATTCCTGAACCAGTAGTATCTCGATCTAGCCTAGGTCACTATTTATACATGCCAATAGGAAAAATTTTTGTGAAATGAGGATTGAGATAGGACAAGAAACACTAAAAACTAAGCATAAATGGTTTAAAAGCTACAGGCCTGGTTATCCATATGCACATAGATGGAAAATATCTTTTAAAATGCCAAAAACGAAACTTCACGACCTTATCTTTTCGTATGCATAGATCGCGCCACTTGATGGATTTTTATCTCTTATTCTTTACAAGGCCAAGAGCGAGAATAATACCTAAATGTTTGACGCTTCTCACCTGATCTTAACTAAGCATGTTCAATAAACATCCAATGGATATTTACAAAAAATGACATAGAATTTACATACTACCTTTTTGTTTTACTAAAATGTTCAGCCACCGTAAAACATGAATTAGTTAGCTTGTATAACAGAGAGATTGGTATAAAGAACACCAGCTTTAGCAAGCCGATGCATATCCTCAAACAAATGGTCTAGTCGAGTTATTTTATAGGCGATAGACAAGATGTGATGTCTACAAATCCATCATTTTAATTTTCCTAAGAATTTAAGATCACTCTACATCGATATGTTTGGCTATACAATTAGGAATTGTCCAATCACAATCAATATTGTATAGAAAAACTTCATTGCAATCTATGAAAGATTGGTTGAAAATTAAAGGCGAATTATTAAAAAAAAGATACTATCTTACTGGATATAACACTTAATAATGGTTGACTGCTTACGGCACAAGTAAATAGCTGCTTTACATATTAAGGCTGATTACTTTAGTAAGTTGCGAAACCATATTAGATCCATATAGGATAGCTTGCACCTAAATAAACAGAAAGTGTATTATCAATTTCATTATCATATTTATGCTATACTTCATAGTAGTATTTAAGTCAGAATAAATGGCTTTTCAACAGCACGCAACCACAATATACGTTTTAGCAGATTGCTAAATCTCTTTAGCATTCTTAGTAAAATAGCCCACGCCAGAACATTCAGATAAACACGATCATGATAGAAATTAGTAGTTAATTTTTTTCCGTTATTTAACTTCAGTAACAACTTAGCGTATACGTGAGAGAATTATTTCAGTTGTTTATTAATTAACACTACATATATTAGTTTTACTTTCCCTTCGTTAACTTTATTTTTGCGAAAATATATAACTGTATCGCCATGTTTCAATTCTGCAATCATGATATTAATTATTACTAATTGCTTGCTAATAAAAGATTATTTGTGCCAGAGCAATATCAGAGACATCATTCCAAATAATTTTTCCTGACACATTTGATTTTGTTGAGACCATCGATAAAGTCAATCAGTATTTTAACCATTTATGTGCCAATCTCTTTTTTTTGCACTCAGGTATAGTTCAATCGTCAGTGTTAAGTAGAAAACACCTTCTCTTTAACAAATGTCATGGCACGAAAAAATCAATGCCGCTACTTTTGTTTTATTTTTAACCAATTTAACATATTGATATTTATCAATGACGAGTATAATAATTTGACATTCAATTGCTTTAATACTACTATAGATAAATAAGTCAGCGCAATCTTGATCATAAATCACTAAATCTTCTTTAAGTTATCCTAAGTTTCAGTCTATATAGTTTCGAAGATGGTTGGTTATCCTACTGATCAATTTCGCAAATAATTTCAATAACAGAGAGATCATATCACATGGAAAAGTGATAATACAGGTATTAGCGCAAACAGATATTAGCTGTAATTTCTTGCATGAACTCATTCATAATGCTCCAAAGTAATCTGATAAGCCACCACTTTGAGGTTTAGCTTGAAGCCATATAGCAACAACGATAACATGTACTAAAGTACTGCCTTGTTGCATAAGCATCTCCATGCTATCTAGCATAACAGTTGTTTATCAGAGGGACCCATAGAGACTTGTATAGGCGATGTTGAGATTAAAGTGCATAAGATAATGGATTGACAGCAGTAATGGAATATGCTTCAACAGCTTGTTGCTTACCGCCTTATATGAGCGTGCAAAAAACCTAGAATCGGTTGCTAGCATAGTGTACTGCACAAGGCATATATAAGGATGAAAAAGCATATCATATCTCTGGAAGTAGCATCAGCAGACTGAAACATCAATGGCTTTAAGAGCATAGGCAATGCTGCCTGCATGATCTAAGCGATATCAGCTATATTTATTTCTTAGCTGATGGAATATACCGTCATGTTAAGCAAGATGATCTACTTTGCCTGTTAGTAATTATCAGCATCACCGATGCATAAACGTAAGGAGGTAGTTATGGTCAAAGATACTTATTGATAGTCAGAAAAAAACTGTGTGAAGCAGAACTTTTTGCGTTTGAACCGAACTTTTTAATGACATGCTAATGCGTTACTTAACCATAACTCTAAGGCTTGCCATGTAAGCTTGGAGGTGTATCTCTTGGTTTTTTAGTATGCAATGACCAAAAATATTCACAGACACGCAGAATCCAACACTGTTAGATACAAAAAAAGCTTATGTGCTGGCTTCACTCCTAAAAAGCATACAATCAAAAGTTAAGGCTGAGCTGCGTGAGAGGTATAGTAGCAGAGATCCGCGATGCTGATAATAAATTCATTGATATTTTTTAGCAAGATTTTCAGCAAAGTATTATCCATTCTGAAGCAATGAATAAGCTGAAGAAGGATCTAGAAGAACTGATGATATTCTACGATTTCTCAGCAAGTATACTTGGAATCAATTAAGACCAACGAATCCAATAAATCACCTTTTGCAAGAGTGAGTCCACAAATCTAACGCTGAAATAACTGTAATTCGAGAACAACAACCATTTTAATGATATTTAAGCTGCTCTTCTATCTGCTTAGAAGAGCCATGACAAGTTAAGCCAATTGTTACCTCTTGTAACAATGGTATAATAAGTAAAGAACATTTAATTTAAGGATACAGAAGAGATTCACAAAGCATCAGAGTAGGAATGTAGACCCTGAGCCAACATCCCAATATACTAGATTTGCTAATAACCCATCTTCTTCTACTACAACAGCATCAAGCATTAAATAAATTTAATGCTTTTTAGCAACCGTCCTACTTCTTTTACAGTTAAGATATTTTTTGATTTAATCAGTAATTTTGGCAGCACTACACTCATCAAAATAACCAGCTTCTATAAGTTCATCGCCACAAAGTGAAACTTTGTAACAAAATTTGTATAGCATAATTAATATTATATTCTTTCAGGATGAAAATTTCACTGGTAATTGGTTGATGTAAAACGTGAATATTATAAAGTAAATAAGGATTATTTTTTACGACCACAGAGATAAAGACGAATTTCGGAATACCTGCCATGCTGAGAGTAAGATAAGCACTGCTTTTTCTACATTTAAGAGGTTGGCAATATATTGCCTAATTTTATTTATCTTTATCTTAGTAAATGTTGTTAATAGAAATATATTTTACTATATGATGGATTTCTACTACATGGATAGTTGCTATGAAAAAGTAAAGACTCATACAGATCAAAGAAACTCTTTCTTCATTCCATACCAATATAAAGCTATAACTCATTAGTTAGCTTATGCGACAATTTGTCGCATTATCTCGATTCATGCATTTAAGCAAGTCATGCTACTTTAGCCTACAATATTGTTACAGTGAACTGATTATATCTTCTGGATAGATTTATTATGGTTAGAACAATATCGTTGTAAAATTTCTGATTGCAGGAAAACATTTAATAATCTAACTTGAAGACTCTTCTAGCAAGAGTAGATCAAAAGGATAAATTGTTTAATTATTTGTGATGTATCTTGAATAGCTTGACTTTACGTAAGTTAGTGAAACAAAGAGTTATTAATTTGAAAACAACGTTTAAAATAGGTATCACTGCTTCTTTGCTTTATTATCGACAGGCAATATAAATGCACTAAGTACTGTATTGTTGAAGTCAAGGAAATATTTTTCCATAAATTCTTTAAATGGAAGCGTTTTATATCTAACACACATAAGAAAGCCAGGAAACGCAGTAGAGAAAAAAATAAAAGGAAAGAACGAATTGCGGCCCTTGATCTCACAAGATCAAGATAGTCATATGAGCGATGAAATTCTTGAATAGTTTAATACAAAGCGTGTTAGCTGTTTTCTTGAATTGATCATCGATAAAAGACTCTTTGCTTTGCTCAAATGTAGCTAAATAGCACGAAACTCTTACCACCTATGATTTAATTAGTCATATATCGCCTAATAATGGTAGACAATTAGAAAGTATTGGCAAGAAATTCCAGATTCAAAATATGGATAATTATATCAACTGATTAAAATAATGGCTTAGTAGATTCAATTATGTAGGGTTGTTTTATTTATAAAATTATCTTGCCTGAAATAAGATTGTTTAAAAGCAGAACAACTAAAATACTGACATGGCTACAAATTGCGTTGCTAGCAAAGCAACAACATTTTCTTTTCTCAAAATAGACTAAGTTCTTCAAGAAGGCATCTAGATGGCCCGGAAGAAAAGTCTACAAAAAAAACATAAACTCAAAAAATCAGAGCGACTAACTTCACATTTTATACAGTCTCTTCATCTAAGCGCTTTATGATCTGCTCTTTAATCGAAAGTGATTATAGTAAGCCACTAAATTTTTTATGACTATATAAAAGAGGCCATACAACAATATGTCTAACTTCCAGACATTAATTTCTTCTGGATACACAGTATTTGCCTACAGTAATGATTATTTGATGTTTTTAGAAAACCACTCAATAGGATCAAACAGATAACATTGGATATGACTGCACTAAGCTGCAATGACTAAAAAGTATGCTTACCGATGGATTCATTTATCATATATACCTAACTGGAGATTATCCCAGTTTATTTTCTTTCATGTAATAAACATACTGATAACTAATCTGATAGACATGACGAATATGAACAAGATGATTATTTTCCTTAACTAGCAAAAGATACCCATAGGGCAATTTACTCAAATGTATATCACTCAACCATGCTAAACTGCTTTTCAGCATTGATGACGCTCAAAATAAATTCCTTAAAAAACAGTGTGAAAGGCGTAAGCGTTAGTTTCTAGACGCGTTTCTATCTATAGAGCTGCTGTTACAGCATATCTTGCCTTTTGGCATTTGTGCCATATTTGGCTGTTAGAGCCTACTGTTGTGCCTCTCCCAAATCTTTCCTATGGCTGTTTTTTCCGCTAAAGCTGCAACTTCAAAAAACCTGCAGTTCATATGCCTTTAAAGGAACAAAGGAGTGATTAGCACAGCAGATTCATCTATTGCCAAATTGCTACTGATAACAATATATTACTTTCACTATGTCGCATTTTCTTTGGACTTTTTTCAACAATAACTGACTGCTACTCAACACTCTATTTCACACCACATCCAACATCGCGACACGCTCTATATATAACTGCAGTGAGCTCACTTGCAAAATATAGTATTAAAATTGCTATCTTTTATACCGTGTACACTTATATGACGACAACTTAATCAACATCCACATGTTTATTTATCTGTTATCCGCTGAGAATCTGGATTATTAAATATTATGATGTATTGTGTGAGATGTTCTTCAAAAAAAACAGTTAAAGAAATCTGGCGGAGGCACTCTAATCCTGCTTTTGCATGATAGCTATGACCTGATAAATTGCACTACCTTCCTAGTCTACGTCATATCAGTAACATTGGAATCACTGGTAGAGTTACATGAAGGCATAGTACGTACGTTACTAGAAAGTGCAGTTAGCTAAAAAAACTAAAAGTGGCTCTTGGCATAGAACTAAAATATCTTATGAGCTATCTTATAAATACTCTTCACTCTCCTATCCCATCAGAGTAAAACTTCTACATTATCTACCCACAATGTGGAGTGGTTATATATCATTAATATATGAGCACCGGACTATAAGCAGTACCAACAGCAGATTATGAGGCAGAAAGAGATGATCCTGGACTATATTAGCCGTATTCCGGCGAGAGGAAGCATTAAGATGGTACATTACTATGATGTTTTGTTGGATCATAAACTAGTAAGACTATTATAGAAGATGTATAAATCCGCTACAGATAACGGTTCGTAAAAACTCGGAAAAACCAATAGTTCGCCGTTCTGATAAAAGTATTACTAAGCACAAATTTGCATAAATTCATTTTGTATGGTTATAAGGATATTTTTTGTCAACGATCAGATTACTAAAACCAGGCAACAGAATTGTTGTTAGAAAAAATACATAAAATGGAAAAATAATGGTTAGTAACATTAACTTATGGCTAATGTTTCCAACATTAGCATATTAAATTAAAGAATACACACTTAGATGAAATCTTAATTTACAATAAATAAAGCTAGTTAACAGATTCTATTTTATATTAGCAATAATGGATAGCTTGTGCTCTTTACTTAAAGAGCGATTCAAGTTCCTAATCATGAACTCTTTGGCTTTAGCTGCTAGTTTTTTTAACTACAGAATTATTATCAACAATAATTTATGAAAACTGAAATTCTCCCTTCCTGTTTTTAATGCTACTGAACAAAGATAAAAAATTACTTCCAAAAATTGGATTCTCAGCATTTATAACTGTCGTTGTATAATATTTTTCCAATAAATTTTCTTTTGTATAATTGACTCTATTAATAGCTCATTAAAGTTCTTTAGCGAAAAATCCAGGCAATATATAGGATCGTTTTTATTTGCTATCAATTTCTTTAATACTCCAATTTCTATAAAGAAAGAATTATTAGTAAATCTAATGTACGATAGTCAGGCTATACTTCGCTCTGATACTTTATGAATCTGTTTTTCATCATTAAAATTGAAGCTTGGTTACCACAAGGGGATCATACAGGTCAAATTCCTTTATCCGGTTCTAGCTTTTCTGAGCAGATGGGTGGCAGCTTAAATACCAATTGAAAGGGTTGTTTTTTAACTATGCTTCTTCGTGACTTAGCTTCAGCAGCCTCACTCCTGCAAAAGCCAATTCAATCTGATTTATTGTTCTTGTTAACGACAACTGCTATAATTGTAAATCGTATAATACCAGCAATTCTTCTCAATTCTTTCTACATCTTCTTTATCGCTACAGGATACTTTGCTGAAAATCTTTGCCAACAAAACAAATCAAGTGCGTTATTAAAAGAATTACAACTTTCTGCTAGCCAGAATTTCCATAAGCTCTCAAGCCTTGACTTTCAGTTCCATGGCTTTTAGTGCCCAAAAAGCAGCAGATTAGCTGTTTCGTGTACCAAACAGCCTTGCTGCTGCGTTATCCAGAGGGATATATCTTTGCCATTGCATTTCAAACACAAATGGAGAGGCACTAGCCAAATTTCTTAGTAAGCCTCTAAGATACGGTTTTAAGCCGCGAATGCTCGTATGGCATTGAAAAGTTCAGCTCAATTCACTTCTAATTCTCGATAAATATCTTAGAGCGCAACTAGCTTCTTACATCCATAGCTCAATGATGCTGATAATATGGGCCAGCAGGCAAAGGCAATCATTTTTCCTGAGAGTAGTATAATTATGGCATAGGTCAAGAAATAAATATAGCGTGTATCGCTTAAATCACGCAGTGTGGCATTGATTATGAATCTTTAAAGCCATTGCTGTTATCAGCCGCTGATAATGCTGCAGAGAAACGACAATATCATTTTTCATCTAGAATCAGCATCATAGCTTCGTAAAAATCATAGCTGTCGATAGAGATACATTGCAAGTGCAACGTCATGCCAGCAACAACTTCTTCAACATTTTTGCTGGCTTCATATAATTTGGTAGCAACTAGCTATTGAAACATATTCAATTCCTATGTGGATCCTATATAACATTAGGCATTTTAATTTTAACATCGTCAATACCAGTCTGTATAGTTAGCTATGGCAAATAACAGTTATGGATAAAACTGCCATGACATAACACCTGTCGAACAATGCAGTATTCAGCGTGTTGTAGCAGCATGCCCTTCGAGCTTACCTTTAATCATTGTGGCTATCAGCTTCCCGTCATAATTACATATTAGTTCATGAAAAGAATTATAAGTAATATTTAGTTTCACTGATACCTGTAATATAGATTTTTTATGGCATATCATATCTTTGTTATTGAAATCATCTAAAAAATCAATTAGTAAGTATACGCCAGTATCTCAGAAAAACTTCATACACTAAAAATGAGCATAAGCCATCGATAAATAAGTTTGCCCTTTTCGTTCAATAAAAGTTCACCTAGATCTTACTAAGACAATTACAGCAGACAGCGATTTATTGATTTGAAATGTGGTAGTTAATGCAGAAAAAATCTGAGTTAGTAAAATTACTATTGATGTGATGTCTTTTACTATAGTGCTACTAGTTAATTTTTAAAACTGGTTATTGATTATTGTCATCGTTTATTTAGCCTAACCAATATTAAAATATCTTTGCTAGATATAGCTTCTCTAGCATATACAGCAAAAGTTATTAAGGTACAAAATGAAAAATATTGTAATGATTATTCAAAACTACATAAGAAGTTATCATGTTATGTAAAATTGTTAAATCTTATTGGAAAATTAGAACTAAAGCTTCTAATAAGAGTCTATAATTATAGAAAATGTATTATAAATCAGATTTTATGATTTTAAGATCAATGAATTTCAGGAAAAAGTTTAATGAAAATTTTTTACCATTATAATCCACTGAAGATTGCGCGTTACGTTAAAATATTATTTCGTGGTCGATTGTATATCAAAGATAGGGGAGTATTTGAATTTGATAAAGGAAAAATATTGCCACCTAGAATTAAAGATAAGCAGTATTTCAATATAATGAATGAAATTAATAAAGAAGTCCTTATCCTCCAGACAGAAATAGGTTAACTGATCTTAGTAAGTTATGTGATACATCCTAAGTGGCGCACAATAAAAATATAAACTAATTGTTATCTAATATGATTAGATCAATAAATTTTACTACATATTAGATTAGCAAAAAATTTTTTATCTCGTTTTACATTAAATTTGATTTTTAATCACATTTCATTTTATGGTTAGTATTGAATAATTTGATTTTGCATATGTGAACAGCGATATTTTGATTAAAAGAAAGATTCTTATTTTGAAAAATAATTAAATTTATAGCTGTATTTTTGTTAAAAATTTAGGAGGTATATATAGCTTATCAACAAGTGTTGATAGAAGATATCAATTTCAAAGAAAAGAAAAGCTTTCTCTTCTGCAAAAAACTTTTTTAGCACTACTTATTAGTCTGTCTGTTATAACAGACTTTATCACAGTAAACAAGAAATCATACTCTATAATTCTATTTTTTTTTGCTAATTATTTTAACAAAATCTTAATCAAGATTGAATAATCCACATATAAAATTCCAAGCTTTGGAATGACACGTATTAATTCTTTTATTAAATTAGATCTTAAAAAAAGAAAAATAACTGTAACACTGATAAATAAACTTGAAGTTCAACCGAAAAGTAAGCTTAATCATAATTAACGCAATATTTGTAATATTTACTACCGCAGTTATTCAAATGAAACAGTGTATTTAAAATAAATAATACAGCTAGAAAATGCACTTAATTCTATCAGACAGGAATAAATTCATATTTATATTATATTTCTAATCTAATAAAAAACCAAATCATATATCATTTGTTTCCTATGGATTGGTTGAATTGAATGCAAAAGTATCTAATACTTATGTTATTTTTTTTATTTTAGAAAAAGTTTATTAGTCTATTCTAAATAGAAATTACTATCTGGCTAACACTAAAAAGATGTATATATATTTATCAGGAATATGTCATTTATTAGCGCTATTTTAGAATTATCAGAATAAAGAAAAAAAGAAACGCAATTACAGGTGAATTATTGAGTTATCAGCAAATTTAGTTATATGACGGTTAGGTTATGTCGTTCTACTCTTATGCTTAGGTAAATATATTTTCCATCTTTAAATTCACCTTATTTGCCAGCAGGTTAGTAGATCAACTAACGGTTAGCTTAGCTGCTTCCTGCTTTTCTAAGCAGACAGGTATAGTTTAAATAATACAATTGTAATGGTTATTTTTTTCTAACTACAGTTCTTCGCGCGTCGGCTTCCGTAGCCTCGATGTCGCAAAAAGCCATTTAATCGAATTCCTCGTTTTTATTGACGCTTAGTTCTGTGCGCTGACTGGATATCGAAGAATGCCAGCAATTCTTTTTGATCTTCATTTAGCTTTTTCATCACTCCATTAGCTGAAATACTTCGCTTAAAATCTTGCCAATAAAACATCAAGATATTTATTAGAGGCCTTGCAGCTTTTTTCTAGTAGACTTCTATTACAACTTCACGGCCTTAACTTTCGGTTTCTTGCCATTTGGAGTAAAGCCGGCAGATTAGCTATTTTGTGTGCCAAACACTATTAGTGTCAATATTGTCCGTTGAATAATCTTTAGCATTTCATTCCAAAAAAATCAATAGAACCGTTTCCACAAGCAGCCCTTTGTGAGTATGACGTAAGGCCGGCAGGCACAACTCAGTAGTGCCATTAAGAAGTTTGACAAGTTCGTTTCTGACTTTCTATAAATATCTTTAGAGAAGAATGAATTCCTTATGGCTTATACTCAGTGACCACGATAATGACCAGCAAGAAAAGGCGATCACATTGCCTAATAGGACAGTATATGCCATCTAGGAAGAAATAAACATATAGCGTATCGATTAAATCACCTAGGCGCTATTACTTATGCTTTTAAAGCCATTGCTATTTTAGTCTGCTGATAGTACTGCATAGAGATCCTACTTTTTCACCAAAAAGTGCTACAAAAACTTTATGAAAATCACAGGTGGATATACCTACCTAGCCATAGCTATACTCATGGTAGCAACTCTTCGACATTTTTGCAGATTTCATATAAAACGCTAACAACTAGCTGTTAAAGCATATTCTTTTACAGATCCAATCAATGATCTTATGCACTTTTAAATCTTAATATCACCTATAGCAGCCTTTATAGTTCGCTGTAGCAAATACCCATTACTGGACTGGGCTGTTTGTTGGAATCGCTCGTGTTGATAAGGCTATATTCAGCATATGAATCAGTATAGCTTTCAAGCTCCCATCAACGGTAGTATAGGCTATCAGAGCTGCCTAGCAAGCATATAAGATGAATTTATAAAATAGATCTCACAGGTAATATCTGGTTTCGGTTTCGGTTGTAGTTGTAGGGTAAATTTTTCATGGGATATCATATCTATATGTTATTGAAATCAATTACCAGGATATACCATGATCTCCGAAACAGCATACACAGAAATTAGCATAACTTGATTGCTTGAATACCAATATCTAATTTTGCTAATTCATCAATCTAAGGCATCATGCTGTAAATAATACTACTTTCCTATTGCTTTTCAATGGAAAAATCTTACTGATCCAGCATCAATTATCGCCTTATGTATATAGATAGCCCACACACTATCAATTAATAAGATATAACACTTCCATGTTCTTCCAACAAATCTCAGATGATGCCATGTTTTTTTCAAAATATTTCACTGTTACGATTTAAAGAATGAATGAAGTGCGTTGCAAAGATTAAAGAATAAAGATTTAATTATATCTATTTCTTCTTGATAAATATCACATAGCTAGGAAGTGTCATATCTCATAATATTTCGGTATATTTAAAAGTACACTGGAATAGTTCAGGATATACATCCTTATATGATTATTTTTTACAAAACAGCTAATAAAAACACTGAGAAAAACAAAAATTTTAATAATTAATTTAAAATTACTACAACATAAAATTGAATATGTCAATAATAACTATGCTTTAAGCATATTTTCTAATAAATGTTTCATGCCTTTATATGTGTCTAGTGGTATTAATGAATAACTTTCTTTATATGATTTAATAACATCAATATAGTGAGCAAAAATAACCAAACCTGCCAAGTGATGAATATATACCAAGCTAAAGAGTATTAAACAGAAAATTGCAATTAAGATGAGTGAAATATCATATAGTTTAGCGCCTAATCTAAGTGCTAAGATATTTATATTTTTTAATATCATTTTTATATCGTGCATATTATTAACATTTATTCCAGGTACTGACAGCAATTCATAAGCGGTTCATCGTAATAAAAAACTATATTGGAAAAAGTTGTTACTAGAAAATCCAATATTACCATATGAAAACTTTTTCACACAGAAAACCATAAAAAGCAAATAAGTCATACAGGTCAAAGAGATTCTTCCTTTACTCCATGTGAACATAAAGCTGGATCTCATTAGTTTTCTCTGTTACAATCTGTTAGATGAATGTCTATTCATGCATTTGGGCAACTCATTCTAGTTTATCATGCCAATATTTTTACACTGAAAATATTATACTCTGTTTATTCTCCGTGTGGAGATTCATAGAGAGTTACACAGGGATATCCTTGCAAAATCCCTGATTGCAGAAAAGTATTTAACAATCTTACTTGGAAAATTCTCTGGAGAAATTACATAACAAGGATACATGGTTTAATTATCTACGATGTATGTTAAACATCTTTACTTATAGGAGTCAGAAAAATAAACAGGTATTGATTTGAAAACAGCGTTTAGATGATCTCACTTCCTCCTTGCTTCATCGGCAATATCCAAGATAAATATCTTAAGTGCTATTGTTGAAGTTTAGGAAATGTTTTTCTATGAATCCTTTAAATGGAAGTCTTTATATCTTACATATGAAACATAGAAAGCGCTTGAGAGGAGCAGATAAATAAAAGAAAAGAACAAATCGCGGTCTTCATCGCCTGAGATTGATAGGCTCAGGTAATCGATAAAATTTTCAAAAGTTTAATGTAGAGTATGTTAACCGTTTTCTTGAGTTGATCATTTATAAAAAGTGCCCATCCAATTTGCTCCGATGGAGTGGATCTAAATGGTATAATAAAGCCTTTGCCAGCTAACATGAATTTAATCACTCTTCCTTCAATAAGGTTGAATAATTAGAGAGTTATTGGTAAAGAATTTCACGTTCAAAGTGTGAACAATTATATCAGCCTATTTAAAAGATAGCTGAATAGCTTATTCCATGATGTAAGTTGTTTTATTTACTGAATTATTTTGCATTAGAGAAGATTGTTTGAAACTATAAAATTGAAATAGAGACGAGATTACAAATTGCCTTTGCGAGCAAAGCAATAACTTTTGTCAATCACAACCATATAGCCAATTAAATTCATGTAATTAATCTATAAATTTGTTATTATAAAATAATATAAGGCTCTCTTTTACCTCCTAATCCAAGATTATAAACAGAAAAGTTAACTACGCTAAATTATAAAATAAATCGACTCAGATCTTCATCAGCAACTAGCTCATCAAGATGCTTAGCGACATAATCAGCGTCAATTGTAATGTATTGACCATTGTTTTCACTTGCATCAAAAGAAATATCTTCCATCAATCGCTCAAGAACGGTATGTAATCGACGAGCGCCAATATTTTCTGTTTTTTCGTTAACTTGCCATGCCGATTGAGCAATCTTGCCAATACCTTCTGGTGTAAATACAATGTTTAAACCTTCAGTTGCCATCAATGCTTTATATTGTATAGTTAAAGAAGCATTCGGTTCAGTTAAAATACGGTTAAAGTCTTCTGCTGTTAATGCTTGTAATTCTACTCTGATTGGTAATCGACCTTGTAGTTCAGGGATCAAATCCGATGGGCTTGTAACATGAAATGCTCCAGAAGCTATAAATAAAATATGGTCAGTTTTTACCATTCCATGTTTAGTGGAAACGGTGCAGCCTTCAACTAAAGGTAGCAAATCACGCTGTACGCCTTCTCGAGAGACATCTGGACCAGAAGTTTCTCCACATTTGCATATTTTGTCTATTTCATCAATAAAAACAATGCCGTGTTGTTCAACTGAATCAATAGCTTGCTGTTTTAGTTCTTCTGGATTAACTAGTTTTGCTGCTTCTTCTTCTATCAAAATTTTGAAGGCTTCTTTGATCTTCATCTTACGTGGTTTAT
>JBHEQW010000008.1:0-51094 GCA_046530935.1 Arsenophonus sp. | reverse complement strand
AGGCGGTTATTACTAAAGTGAAGTTATCTTTTAAATATGCTGTATAACAGATAATTTTATAGCTCTAGAACAGCAGACTCACAAATAAAAACTGTTATGATGTCGAGTAAAATTTAATAAATAATTACAGCGCCAAAAAGTAAATTTTTCAATGTAATACCTGGAATTGCAGTAATAATAACCAAAAATATCTATCTACTAGTACTTTGCTTTTTATGAATAAATAGTGAATTAAACTAGTTATTTTTAAGCTGTTCACCTGATATTAGTGTCGGTATAGGTTTTGAATTTCATTTTTCAGTTAATATATTGTTCAATATATTAGATATTATGGAGCGTTACTCTGTGCATAACGTTTTACTTTAATAGGTGGAATAATAGTAACAGCGGCTATGGCATTGATCAGGCCACCCTGGATGTGGTTCTTTTATTGCCACAACTAATTAGTTTTTTATCTCTTGTTTGGCTGCTTTTGAATAGCGCGAAGTTAGGTTTTTTTGGCTTGATGAAGACGAGATTTAATACTGGTTTGATTCCGTAACTGTTTAGAGGTTTACTATTGTAAACCTAATTTTTGCGCAGTAATACAGCACTAATTACGGTTTTGTCTCTATTAGTTTGAGTTTTAACTGAAGATTAGTTAAGTCGTTGTTGCCGTATATTTTCTATCGTTCAAGTCTGTCTTTTTAGAATAAAACAATTTCTGTTTCTTAGCATCAGAGATCTCCGTTCTTTTTTTAATGAATGGACTTAATTTCTGTTTTTTTGTCAAAAGTACCTATTGAACAATATGAATATTACTTTGGCAAACATAAGCACAAGCACCATATTCTATAGAATTGTATAAATTATAGTATTCTGTTTTTTTCATGATTCTGTACTTATCGACTTCGATTAAACTAATAAAGTTGTTGTTATAATAAATTAGATAGACAAGCTTTGGATACAAAAAATACATGGAATATAAGCATTTTTAATGGCATCAGTTCACTGAACCATAGTGTTAATAGAAATGCAAATACAATACAGTTGTTGATTTTAATAAAAGGAGTTCTTAAATCAGGCAAAGTAATCCAATGCATGCACTACATAATAATTATTTGTTCTAATTTTAGCACAGCAGACCTAGTTATTTTAATCAAAAATTGATATGCGTTCTAAAACGAACAGCGTAATTACTAGACTTTTATATTGAAGCTCCAATTAATGTTACTACCAGTTCAATTAACTGGTTACTATTAATAATGATTTTTTAAAAGCAAATATATAGTAGCAAGATTTGCATTAATTTTTTAAAAATAGCTGATTTAACTCAGCGTGTATCTCTTTACTGCTTAATAGCCTAGTTAATTGTTCTTGCGCCGTCAACAGAAGGCTACTTTATTTAGATCATTCGTAATTTAATCATAGCTTGTTGGTCTAAAAGCACTTCTTTTAAAGAAGTTATTGTTACTCTAGGTTATTATCTTCAATACCAATCCAAATTTCTTTCAGTTTTAAGACATGTATTTCAGTATTAGTATCAGTATATATCTTTGTTAATTTTCATTAGCATGGTCCTCAATTAATTGATCATTGTCGGTTATATAAGGTTAGCACTAGGAGGTATCAATAATCAACGTGTTAATTAACTAATTATTATTTTTTTAACTTTATTACATGCTAAAATGTTGTTTTACCTAATTTCACTATACCTGTTTGCTAGACAGGTAACACAAAGACTTTAGGAGAATATTGTAAATGATCAGCTAAAGGTTTGCTCTCACACCAAGGAAATTCGCTATCTTTGTACAGCGCTGATGAAAAGATCTTTTGGAGCAGAAGGATGTGCGGTTATATGTGCTGCTGTGCTATGAAAGCAATAGCACATGAAGTCATAAGCACAGAGCGATGGTTAAGATTTTATACCAAATAGTTAATGCTTATCCTTTTAAAATATAATCATTGGTTTTAATGATGATATCGGCTTCTGTGAGCCTACATATTGCTAAAAATAGGAATAATCAATTCATCAGCTAAGTAGATCCTAAGTAATATAAATTGCCTTGATTGTGTTTTTATCTAAGTCAGATCATCCTTTGATATCCAAAAAAGAGCAAATTTTTTTATTTGAAGTAAGTTTTTTAAAGTAAAATATTTACTCCATTCATTCTAAGAATGGCATCGATTGGTATTAAGTTCTAACTGTTATTATAATATTTTTTACTGAAATGGTGCTAATAGATCTATGTTTCCATTTTTTAATTGCAGTTTTATCGGTAGCATCGTAATACAGAGTCTGTTTTGCAATGGGACAAAATGATCACAACTGATAGAGATATCTTCTAGTACCCTATTATAGATAGCACACGTTATTTCAACAATCGTATTAATGTAGCAAACTTTAATATGTTTAGTGCACCCAATACAGTTAGGTTCATCAATAAAAGTAACTTTTCATTCATGCGTTAATTTATCTTTATCAAGTGTTTGTGGTTGTTCCAGATTGAATAATTTGGTAAATTTTAACATTGCTTGTTTGATAATATCATTGCATCATACTTATTTATCGTTTCAGCATTATTTGCAATTGTTTTAGCATATTGTAGGCGATATAACCTGATAGCACACATTGGTTTTTGCGATAAAATATGATCAATTTCTCACTATTGAATTATATTCTCCTTTAAAACGAATCGCAGTAAATCCATAAAATATGGCTAATGATAAGGCCAAATCTAGTAAATAAGAAAGATCGCAATTAATAAAGTACTTATTTAAATTTTATTAAATAATTAAATTCAATAAACGCTAAAGACATTATGTTATCTGTAATTAAGGTTAATCGATGATAGCCATGAAATGTAGTTCTAGAAAATTTGCCACTGCGATACACGTTCATGGATAGCAAAAATAGCATTATCATCAAAGAAAATTGTACTTGTTGGCATCAAAACTGCAAAGGTCAGATTGTAAAAATTATGCGATTAATTGATATTTAGTAAAGATATGCAAACAGCACTAGATTATGGCAAGAGCTGCGCGGCAGCTAGGCTGCTTTTTGGATGTTTATGATCTGAATAGTCGTTTAGTCTCTGTGATAAAAAAATTTTTTTTATTTAATTCATCTAAATGGCTTGGAATAAATCTTCTATAAAACCTCAACCAACTAAATCAGAAAGACAACATGTAACTTTACCTGTTACACAGCATGTTTATCCGAAGTGCTTTATGATCTTCATCTCGAAATTAATGATGATAGATCAACTTAATTTTTCTATTATATAAAAAAAGAAGTCATATAGCAATGCATCCGACTATGCATGCTATTTTTTCGATGCACAAGTATTATCTGCCTCTAGTCACAATTATCGATTGTTTTGATAAAAACCACAATGGCCAATCTAATGGCGTTGGATAGAATCGAATTGAATTGGCAATTACTAATAAAGTATGCTTGCCGATGAATTCCTAATCTATATGGAACTAAGGATAATCTATATCTCGTTTTCTCCATAAAACAAACAAAAAGATAACTGTGCCGATATACTTGATGAATCTGGATAGGATGATGATTTTTAATCATCTGATAAGATACCTAGATAGTAAATTACATCTTAGTAAATTCTTCCTAGGACTAAACTTTTTTTTACCATTGATGACGGCTGAAATAAATTTCTTGAAAAGCACCGTAAAAGTATCAACTCGTGGACATGTCTCTATCTGTATAGAAAATGCTTGCCAGTAGCATTTGTATCATGAATGGTTTTGTAGATTTTTTATCCAGCGTATAGTGTGCTATCCCTCTACTGAATATTCCTACAGCCGTTTTTTTGATAAATCTGTAAGTTAAAAGCCTGCAGTTCATGCTGCATCAAAGCTGACTAGCACTTGTTAGCACAGTCGGTTCATATTTTAACCGACTATGATTGGTAACATATTACTATCAGTATAACAATATCTTATTTTGATTTTTTAACAATAATTGGCAACTACTCAATGCCATGTTTCGCTGGTATCAGCGCTATACAGCAGTGTGGTAACGTAAAAATGCCATTAAAATTAATATCTTTTGTGCATAGCAGACTTATTATAGACAACTTAATTAACATGCGTATGTTCATGCCTGCGTAACTTTTGTCTGTCTGGATATTAAATATCTTGTATGGCTTAACCTGTTTTTCAAAAAAATATTGGTCAAAGAAATCTGTTGAGGTAGTATTATCCGGCTTCTGCGTTACAATTATTATTTTATTAAATCCTAGTAGTCTTTTTAGTCTGCGGCGTATTCCGTGTTAAGAAGTAGCGGCAGCCTTCTGAAGGCATAGTATGGACGACGTTATTAAAAAGTTCAAACTTAGCTAAAAAGACTAAAGGTACGTGATTGGTACGTGATTATGTGTCGCATAGCATGAAATATCTATAGCGCTACAGTTTAAACACTCAAAGGTATCCGCGTTAAAACTACTGCATTATTGATGGAAAGTGCTTGCACATCATTTATCTGATATGTCAAGCGTACTAAGCAGTACCAGCAGTAGACAATGATGTAGGAAGAGATGATCAGGCCCTATATTAGTCATATTTTAGAAAGTTATTTTAAGATAGTGTATCCCATGGTTTCTTGTAAAATCATAAAGCAGTCACCTTATTACAGAAGACGTATAAGTCTCTGAAGATGATGGTTTAAAAAAAACTGGAAAAACCGAAGTTATGTCTGTTCTGATGAAAGAATTCCTGCTCACGCATAGATATCAGTACAAATGTATTTTGTATGGTAACAGGTTACTTTTTATTGATGCTCATCTTAGTAAATAGGTAACTAAATTATTGTCAGAAAGAATCCATAAAATATGGAAAATTATGGTTATTAAGGCAATCCTAGAATTAATATTTATAAAGTTAGTGCATTAGGTAAAAGAATACACACTTCGATGAAATTTTCACTTATAACAGATCTAATACTCCGATTTTATCTTCTTTCTAGTAATTTATCCATTTGCTATTGATATAATTTCGCAAGAGAACTTCAAGTAACATGTTAAATGTTTTCCTGCAATCTTGGATTTTGCAACGATATCAATCGCTGTAACCATAATCAATGTCACTATCGTATAATATGTTCACTATGACAATCTTGCCAAGATAAAATGAAATGACTTACTTCAATGCACGAAGTTAGATCATCAAATAAAATTGTCGCTGAGCAAAAGATAATGAGATCTAATTTTATGTCAGTGAGAAAGTGAAGAAAGAATTTCTTTGATCTCCATAACTGTTAGGTTTTGCATTGCATGCAACTCTTTAGCAAAAATTCTTCATACACTATAGAAATTTCTATCAATAATTTTTGCCAAAGTACTAAATACAGTTCTTCTAATGAAGATTAGCATTAGCCCATAACTCTGTGACGCTAATTTCCCCACAATTTTGTATACAGATAGCATAACATATATTCTAATGAGTTATTAGCAAATCTGGTATATTTGCGGTCGGACTACGTTCTACTGTGATCCTTCATAAATCTGGTTTCTATCTTTAAATTAGATGTTGGTTACTATCATGGTCAGTAGATCAAATCCATTTGGCCAGTTTAAAGATTTTCTGAGCAGACTGTAGCAGATTAAATGGCATTGAATGGGTTCTTTTCCTCGAATTAGAAGTTATTTATTTATAACATTGGTTTTGTAGCTTAAACGTCGTAAAAGTTGATTTAACTAGATTTGTCATTCTTATTGACGCCATTTGTGCTGAATTGGAGTTTGTAGAATGTCAGAAGTTCTTCTCAATCTTTCTATAACTTCTTCATTGCTCTAGGATACTTTTGATAAAAACTTTGCCAATAAAAAACATCAATGGCGTTTTATTTATGAGCATCACAGTTCTCTTCTTTGCTATCTAGACAGACCTTCCTGTTCTTCCTCAGTCTCTTCTACAGCTCAGTCTTAACTTTAAGTTGCATGCATTTGTGTGGAGTTAAGCTATGACATTAACTGTTTTGCATAAACTAAAAGCGAGTTATTCTGTGTGTCAGGAAATATTTTTCCATTGCATTTCAAAAACCAGGATAGCGTATTCTTCGTAGTAAATCTTAGAGATAATGTTAATCTATTCAATTGCATGCCATTGATAAATTCTGTCAAATTCCATTCTAACTTTCGATATGCATCTTTTATATGCAACGAGCTCCTTATCTCCATGCTCAGTAAGGCCGATAATAACTAGCATGAAAAAGGAATCATCCTTCCTGGCAGAAGGATATATATGCAGTCTGTTAAGACATAAACATAGAGCGCGTATCGATTAAATCCTGTACAGCCATTATTGTCTGTGCTCTTCGAGTTTATTCATGTTTTAATCTGTTGATGCTAACTGACAAAGAGGCATCTATTTTTTTTATCAATAAGCTGCTGTTGGGATTTGCATGGCTTTATAAAAATCATCGGTTTAAGATTGTCTTGTATGTGAACAGCCATTGTGGCAACTATTTGAGGGTTTTAGACGCTTCAGATAATTCGGTAGCAACGACATGTTAAAGCATATTCCGTTGTCGCTGTGATCTATATGACCTTAGGCACCTTAATCTCAACATTGCTAATACTAATCTGTATAGTTTTCTGTCGCAAACAGCTATTATGGACAGGATATGTCATGATGTAAGCGCCTGTTGAGAAGTCGGCGTTCAGCATGTTATCGGTGTATGCATTCAATCTTATCTTCAACTGCAGAGGCTATTGTTTTATTCTGATGCCGTTGAATGAGCTCATGCAAGTAGATCACAGGGAATATTTAGTTTTGTGAAATATCCGTAGGATAAACTTTTTTATAGCATATCATCTCTCTGTTGTTGAAATCATTCATCAGGATAGCTAGTTTCTCTGAAACTCTATACACAAGAAATGAGAATAACTCTAGTGACGAAGGTCACCGCACCATCAATACCTAAAAATTGTGTCTCACAAAGCTAATACTCCTATTGAATTTCTCTATATTAATCAAGTTGATTTAGGTGAAAAATGGTGATTTAGTGATTTTAATAAGTA
Organism: Arsenophonus sp.; assembly: GCA_046530935.1. Classification (GTDB taxonomy): domain Bacteria; phylum Pseudomonadota; class Gammaproteobacteria; order Enterobacterales; family Enterobacteriaceae; genus Arsenophonus. The sequence continues at coordinate 44,072 of JBHEQW010000008.1, read as the reverse complement.
AGTTATTAGAAATATGTTTAAATTATATCCTTTGGAATTTATATTTAGAGAAATTTTTCCTGCTAAGTTAGCTGATACTGGAGTAAGTCTCTTTTAGATCTGCTTGTAAGGCCTATTATTATTTATCTTATAGTTGGGATATTTCCTAATTATTATAATTTTTTGACTGTTTGTTTTTCATAAGTTATTCTAAGCAAAACTAGAAAGGTTTGTAATCAAACTTATTTTTTAATGAGCAGAAGTAAATACCCTTCCATCCAAAATGAATATAAAATTACCTCAGTAGACTGCACATATGACTATAAGGTAGGATTATTCAATAAGTTTATCCTCACCATACAATTTAAAAATAACTATACACTAATCGGTAGTTTTGGTTGATAAGTTAAACTAGCAAGAATTGCTTTTCGAGAAGACAACCGATTAATTACTAAAGATCTATCCTATTTCCTACAGCATTTTACTCTAAATTAACCTTTTTAAGATAAGAATAAAATAATGATAAGCTAATTATTGTTTATATTTAGCTATTTTCAGTAAATAACTAAAGTAGTGAAAATAATAAAAATCACCTTTCCAATAAATTAATTGCAAATTATTAAATTAATTAATTAGCGCTAACAAGATCTGTGAAGACAATTTGCTCAGTTATCCTTTTTAATTAACTAATCGGCCTATATTTCTTATCTATAACGATAGATTTTAGATGTAGTTATTATTTGATAGATACTTTCCAGTAAGATATGATTCAATCATAAAAAATAGCTTATTCAATCTGCTAAATCAGTTTTTTTTGTAAATTGTTGACGATAGATTACTAGATCTTCAATAGTTATTACCGGCATATCATGTTGCCTGGCAAAAATAAGCACTTCTTGCATACGAGCCATGGTACCATCATCATTTATCAACTCACATAAAACACCTGCTGGCTTAAAACCAGCTAAAGTCACCAAATCAATTGTAGCTTCAGTATGACCACGACGCTGCAATACACCACCTTCTTGAGCTCTCAATGGAAAAACATGCCCAGGCCGATTAAGATCTGCCGGTTTTGCATCATCTGCAATTGCTTTACGAATAGTCATTATACGATCACTGGCCGAGACACCAGTTGTAACACCTTCGGAAGCCTCGATAGTGATAGTAAATGCAGTTTTGAATTTACTTGAATTTTCTTCAACCATCATTGGTAATGCTAATTGTTTACGGCGTTCTTCTGTTATACAAAGACAAACAATTCCACTTCCATGGCGGATAGTTAATGCCATCTGTTCAACTGTCATGCTTTCAGCAGCAAAAATAATATCACCCTCATTTTCACGGCTTTCGTCATCAAGTACCATAACGCCTTTACCTTGACCTAATACCTCAAGAGCACGCTCTATACGTTTGATCGGATTACCATACGTAGAAAGTGACGTCTGATTCATGGTAAAACCTCATCAATAAATACTAAATTACCAGAACCATGGCAAGCTTGGGAGTATAAAATCATATCAGTATCTTAAAAACCAGCAAATAATTGGCAGCTCTAAAAAAAAGTACAGATATCATTATTCTATCCCATCCGGACTATAACCGTCGGTTCCAGAATCTCACTGGATCTGCTGACTTCCACTACATATTGCTATAATGAAAGGCTTGCTGGCTTGGTTATTCAATTAACAGAAAAATATTCAACGCCGGTAGAGAATTTTACTCAAATCTAAGATAAACAACTAAACTATATCGTGAATATAATTCTGTAGCAATCAACAATAACAAAATATTCAATGAGATAATAGTATAATTTATATAATCAGATAACTTAGTATTTGTATCGATTATTATCAAACAAATTTATTAAAAATAACTTTGTTAAAGTAAGCTGATTATTTTAATATCTACTACTAAATGAATACTACTCATTTAGTTAGTTAGTAGTAGATTTTAGTTAGTTAGTAGTAGATTTGTTTTTGTGCAGATGATGGCTTATTCTTTTGATTGATCTCGTTGATGATTTTAATAATAGGAGATGATGATTTTTTATGAAAAAGTTTACCTTAGAGGTAAAGTATCTGCAAAACTAGATATTACCTGTTGTTCATTACATGAACTCATCTGTAATATGCCAGGCAGCTGATAGTTACATAAACGGTGAAGCTTACTTAAAGCAATGCTGTTGCAGCATTGCTAAATCCTAGCTTCTAGACTGATGGCTGAGTTCATACCATTGTCCGTGACGTCTATTTTAGTATAGCGAACAATTTAGTATAGCGAACCATGCAGATTGGTATTGATAATGTTGAAGTTAAAGTGCTTAAGATCATGGATCGCAGCGGGAACTGAATATGCTTCAACATCTCCTTACTGCTCGCTTATCTAATTAGAGTAAAAAGCGTTAAAAAGTTGCTTTCATAGCTGATTGTAGGAATGTATCTTTATCGGTGATTTTTATGAAGCTCTGTGTGTGAGGAAGTATGATGAGGAAGAGCTATTTCTAGCTGAAATAGCAATATGCTCTATACTATATTTTATGCCATCAACAGACTGAAAAAGCAATTGGTGAAGAGCACAGACACAATTGTGCCTACATAATTTAAGTGATACACACTAGGTTTATTTTTTCGATCTGGAATAAAACAACTCATCTTAGGCAAGATGAGTTGTTTTGCCTGGTTATGTGTTTATTGCTGTCCGCTGAGTATTGATGTAAGGATGAGCTTGTTACTTTTAAAGATGTTTATTAAGAGTCAAAACCATTAATTGTGTTTAACTTCTTAAATAGGCTGCTAACGCGCGATTTTAGGCGTATTTCCTAGGCTTGTTACTTGAGATGGTCAATTTAGTTTTTGGAATCTAATGGCAAAGATATTCCTGGAAGCGCAGCACCAACGCTGCTTGGTAGACAAAACAGCTAATGTGCTGCCATCACTCCCAAAAGTTATGAAACTGAAAGTTAAGACTGAGTTGCTGTATGAGATGGTATGGCTAGCTAATAAGAGTGCTGCTGTTAACAATGCCATTTACTGTTTTGTTGGCAAACTTTTCAGAGAATTTCTTGAGGCCATAAAGAAGCTGAAGAAAGATCGAGAAGAACTGCTGGTATTCTACTAGACTTCCTGTCAGTATGCTGTGGTGATTCCAATAAGAACCATAAAACCATTCATAATTGGTTTTTGCCTTAGATGAGGTTAGGAAGTTGACGCAAAAGAACTGTAGTTCGAGAAAAACAACCATTTTAATGGTATTTAAGCTTTCTTACTTTTGCTCAGAAAAGTTGAAATTGGTTAATGGAATTTATTAATATACTGACTGGTGGTAAGCATATGTCGAATTTAATGATGAAGAACAGATTCACAAAGCATCTATATTGGATGCTCGTAGCTTGAACCTTATACACCAGATTTGCTAATAACTATATTAAATAACCTAAAAATATAATTTGTGACCTGAAAGGATATTGCAATGCTTAACGCGAAAAAAATTGAACAAGTTGTTCGTCAGATCAAAGAGACTTTACCGCAAGGAATACGCTACTTAGGTGAAGATCTTGATAAACAGCTAATGGCAATATTACAGTCTCAATTAGGAAAATTTAATTTAGTCTCAAGCGAAGAATTTGATATTCAAACGCAAGTTTTATTGCAAACACGTAAAAAAATAGCACAAATGGAAAAACGTATCGAACAATTAGAAAAAAAATGGTTAACTAATGAAAATGAAAATAAATAATAAAATGAAAATATGATACTTACTAATATCGTGGTATTGATATTTTTTAATCAAAAATTATTATTTTTAATAATGGTATTAATAATATTTGTTGTAGATAGTCCTGCTTCAAAATTAATTACTTTAACTTCACCACCTGCTTCCAAGACCTCTTGGCTGCCTGCAATATCTTCTGGCTTATAATTTCCACCTTTGACTAACACATCAGCTAATATTTGCTTGATCAGGCGTTGAGGAGTGTCTTCTTCAAAAGAAACAACCCAATCTACAGAACTTAGCGCCTCTAATACTGTCATACGTTGAGCTAATGGATTAATAGGACGATCATCACCTTTTAGCCGTTTACTTGAAGCATCACTATTCACAGCAACAATCAACCGATCACCTAGTTTGCGTGCATTTGCTAAATAGATAACATGACCAGCATGTATGATATCAAAGCAACCATTTGTCATTACAATTTTCTCACCACGGTTACGAGCAGCAGCAACTGCATGCTTTAGTTGCTGCTCATTCACCACACCAAAACCATCATTAGTTCGGCAATGAATGGCATTCTCAAGTTCAACGGGTGACACTGTTGAAGCACCTAGTTTTCCAACTACAACTCCAGCAGCTGCATTAGCCAATACACAAGCTTGATGAAAATTGAGTCGAGCTGCTAACGCTGTTGCTAAAACAGCAATGACAGTATCACCGGCTCCTGTAACATCATAAACTTCCTTTGCTTGAGTCGGTAAATATAAAGGAGGTTTTCCGTTGTGCAGCAATGTCATTCCTTGTCCTGAACGAGTGATTAGTAATCCATTTAGATCAAGGCAATGAATTAATTTCATCCCTTTCTGCTCAATTTCGCCATTGCTATTACATTTTCCAACAATGGCTTCAAATTCAGAAATATTTGGAGTCAATAAAGTCGCTCCGCGATAACGTTCAAAATCATCACCTTTTGGATCAATAAGTACTGGCACTTGAGCAGCATTTGCTAATGCAATGATCTGCGAAATTTGCGTTAAAGCACCTTTACCATAATCAGAGAGTACCAACATACCAACATTTGGTAATGCTTGCCTAATACGATTTAATAATAGTTTTATATCGACACCATCTAATCCTTTTTCAAAATCAAGTCTAATAAGTTGTTGATTATGCGATAAAATTCTTAATTTAGTGATAGTAGGATAAGTTGATAATGTAATAAAATCACAACATACATTAGCTTGACTGAGATTCTCGGTTAATATTTCAGCAGCAGTATCAATACCAGCAAACCCTACTAGACGAACTTTAGCGCCTAAAGCAGCAATATTCATGGCAACATTAGCCGCACCTCCAGGTCGTTCTTCTTTTATTTCTACTTTAACAACTGGAACTGGCGCTTCTGGGGAAATTCGGTTAGTTAATCCATACCAATAACGATCTAACATAATATCGCCGATCACCAAAATACTAGCCTGTTTAAAATCAGGGAGAGTGATTTTCATCTATACTCCAATTATAAATAAATTACCGCAATTAAGATTTCTAGAAATACTAACATGGCTTTACTTTATCAAAGAGTGACTTATTAGTAAATCTTGGTTGTATGACAGGTCAGCAAGCATGCTTCACACTGATGTTTTTTGAAGCTATTGTCTATTTTTAAATTTGATGTTGGTTTATCGCGCGCATCAAGATAAAAGCCTGATAGATTGTTCTAGCTTTTTTAACTAGACGCTAGTAGCTTAAATAGTATTGAAAGGATTGTTTTTTTGAACTCCATTTCTCTTTTGCGTGTCTGGTATAGTACATCACTATCGCAAAAGTCGATGCACAATTTGCTTCATAATTCTTATTTTGACCGCTAGAGTACTGCGCTGACTTGAAGTGGTAGAATGCAAGCAGATTTTTTCTCGATCTTTCCTCAGTTTCTTTAGCTCTCTATGATACTTGCTGAAAACCTTGCCAACAAAACAGTAATGACATTATTTATTAGCGGCATAATGCCTATTTCGTTAGCCAAGAACCTCTATGCAACTTTCACCTTTAACTTTTAGTGCGGTGCATTTTTGGAGTGAAGGGTAGAGCACATTAACTGTTTTCTGTACCCAACATCGGTAGTTGGTGCTCTACGTATTCTTGAATGTTCTTTGGCACTGTCATTAATAGTGTGCAATTGCATTCTAAAAATTAAGTGTACAGTCTCCAGTAATAATCATTGGATATATGATTAAGTCAAGTGTTAGTCGGCCATTGATAAGTTTCACTCAAGTTTGTTTTTGACTCTTGATAACCATTTTTAAGCTCAGCTACTTCCTTATCTCCATCCTCAGTGATGTTTTTATAATGACACCAGCAGGCAAAATGGTGTTTGTGGTTTATCCTGTCTGTTAGGACTATTTATAATATTGCCTAAGAAATAAATGTAGCGTGTATTGTATGGCTTAAATCCTGCAAGTCACCACAATTGCCTGTTATTTCAAGGCATTACTGTTTGAGTTTCCTCATGCTACTATCTAATGGATAGAAACTAATGGATAGAAAAACCACATGCTTTTTTACAGAGAAAAAAGCTGTATATGTCCAACCAACAGACGCATGATTCCATGAAAATCAGCAATGAATAATACATTCATCAGGTACAGGCATGGCATCAACTCTTTAACGTTTTTTGCGCGCTTCAGATAAGGCGGTAGTAATGAGTTATTGAAGTATATTCCGTTTTGTGCTAACTTCGATCCACCCTCCACATAACTTTAGATACTTTAATCTCAAGATTGCCAATACAACTCTATAATAATTTGCTTTAAAAATAATAGTTAAAGACGATTGCATCTGGTTGAGGCCAGGTTTGCAAGGTGAAGTTTGGCATATTATCGCCAGAAATACATAAATCGTTGTGCGAGTGGCTATATCATGGGCCTGCTTACCATTAACAGATAATTTTATGCAACGGATCATTGGTAATATCTGATTTAGCAGATACAATGCCTGTATGTTAGAACTTTTATCTATGTTTGGAACAGGTTATTTCTTTGCTCACAAAGAAATTTGTAGAAACGTCTGTATTTTAATTGTTATGGATTTAAAAATCTTTCTCCAGGCAGATTATTTTGTAAATAAAACGCACACTACACTAGTAATCTGCTATTTAGGCATTCTTTTAATTGGCTAATATTACTGTTTATATTTTGAATATGGAATTTCTTTGCAATAAATCTATGATTATCCAATCTTATTAGTAGATGGTAACTAATTTCATGCTCATTGGTAAAAGTTTCCTGCCATTTTGCTCTATCCCAGAATAGGATGTGATGGAGGAGTCTTTATCGATGATTTGCTCAGAAAAATACTTAATAAATGGACTTTGGATTAAACTCTTCAAAAATCTTATCGCTCAGATACCGATCGATTTCTAGAGATTAAGATCGCTATTCGATCTTTTCTTTTATCTATTCCTATCCTGCGTTTTCTAACTTTTTTATATGGAATATAACTTTTTCATTTAAAGGATTTATGAAAAATTTTCAGTTGACTTCAACAACACAACTTAGTGTATTTATGTTTCTGTCTCATATAAAGCAAGGAAAGCACTGAAGAGCCATCTAAATGCTCTTTTTAAATCAATGCCTATGTTTGTTTTTCTAATTTCAGTAAAGTTAAGCTATTCAATATATATTCCAGATAACTAAAGCATTTATTTTTATAGTGTAGCCTTTGCCAAAGGACTATTTTAGTAAGATTGTTAAATGTTTTCTTACAATATAAGATTTTTTAACGATATCATCGTAATATTATGAATGTCTCCAGGAGCTAATATCTTCTCTATAAGAATATGGGTTGGATAAAGTATAATGAGTTGCTTCAGTACACGAATCAATATCATCCAATAAATTGTCGCCAATCCAACTAATGAGATCTAGCTTTATGTTAATATGGAATAAAAAACAGTTTCTTTGATAGGTATGGCTGTTTGCTTTTTTATGGCAGCCTTTGTAGCGAAAATCCTTTATACAGTATAGAGATTTTCTATCAAAAACTTGGCTAAGATAGCCTATTATCTACATATAGATTATGTTGTTTTAACAAAAGGATTTAATTTATGTACACAAAAGAAATTGATGATAACTTATATAAAGTTATAAATAAGATTTATAAATGAAAGCTATATTATGGATATAAAAATTAATAATTAATAAATCTAAATTATTAGTAGCATAATAACCGAGCTTTTTTAAAAATTCGTAAAGAAGCAGCTCTAATACTGATAAAGTTATTCTGAAATAGAATTTCAGTAATAATCATGCGATATATTGCTTCAATTAATGTAAGATTATTTTTATAAATTTAAAAATCTTAATAGCATTTTAAAAATCTTCTTTAAATAATATTTTTAAGCTCAATTAAACTTATATAAAAACAAATTTTTGATCGTTTTTTATTTTATTTAATATAGATATAATTTTATGTCATGTAACAAATAATAAATAATAAATAACAAACAATAAATATAAATTTAAAAGTAAGCATAAATATTTAGATAACAAACAGATAAATTTAAGAGCTATAACATATCATATGATTAATTACAGCAAGAAATTAGGTATCTTATGAAGAATAATTTTTTTAAACAGCAGTAGATTAAAAAATTATTGCCTCTGCTTTTTTTTGCAAGATTGAGACAGTAAGTTAAAATTTAAGTATTGATAAATATTTGTTTGTTATTTGCCATCACGTTAATCAATTGTAGATACTCTTCTACTGTTGATAAGTCCAAGAATTAATGAACCAACTTCTGATAATTCTTTATTGAAGCAATAAAAACCATTGTGCCAGTTCCTAGTCTATTAGAGAAATTGTTGGTAGTAGTAGAAACTACTGTTGTTCCAACTATAGTATGCGCCTAATTTCCAATAGATAGTGAACAATCAGGAATTTTAATCTGTGCACTGCTTTCAGCAAAACTATTGTAAAAACCTTTTTAAATTGGGGTGCTGATATTTATTTTAGTTGGCGGAGCAAATATAAATAAACGAGTAGGAATTTTTCATTTGTATTGTTCCAACAGCTAATTTGCTGCACAAAAATGATTAATATTAGTCATACAGAAGCCAATGAAACATCATTAATTTTTATTCTCCACTAAAAACAATAAAGGTGTGTTATTAGGATTATTTGGTGCACATCAAATAGGTTTGATTATTTTATTTAAATTAATTTCAATGATAGCGTGATAATCTATGTCAGCAGATACTGTAATAATTGCAGATTATCCAAGCATTTATTGATTGAATTAATTGGAGATTTAATAGTATAGCGATCATCATAGCTATGAAGAATCATCCATTTTAATAAAAGAATATCAGATTATAGATATTTGATAATGAGTTCTTTATTTAACTGGATGGTACAGTTCGCAGCCAATCATTCTGTTAATGCATCAGCTAATTCAAACTCTTGTTCAACTTTTAATTGCGGAAGAAGCCTTCAATTTCTAATATTTAGTTTGAGAAACTGTTTCTCTTACTTCGTTTTTTTAACCGTAAATAAACCTTGTTGGATCGCATAGCAATAGATAGATAGTATAAGCTAAATCAGTCATAAGCTAATGACCTAACTAGATTTGACCTTTAAAGCGGTGTAATGCCTATTCATGCACATCTAAAGCCATAACAACCTGTCATTTCGTTGAAAAAGTAACTAATCAGTAACAACAAGGAAATTAGATATCGATAGGAAAAATCGTGTATGAATTATCCATGCTTTATATTGCATCTGGCATTAGCATCCGATTTAATAAGGAATGAATAATGCTATCACATTGGTGCAAAGAAACAACCACAAGGATCCATAACTAATCTACTTAAAAACATAAACAAGCTAAATCGTTAAGATAATCTTTAGTTATTGGCCCTATGGTGTCCTGCGAACCACCGATGTCATCTTCGGATCATAAATTATTCATTAGAACGAATTTCAGCTTTATTAAAAACACGATTCCAGAATTTTTATGCGATGGGAAAACACATTGGTTACTTTGCATAATTAATTTTGGTTGGTTAAATATTTTGATGATAAGTTGCATGTAGGCACCATTACAAAGATTCATGCGCTATTGCTGTCAGTTAACGGACAATAATCATCAGATTTTCGCAATACAGGTCGAACAACTTCATCAAGTAAAATATTGATTTTTTTATTAAAGATTGCTGATAACGAGTTAATGACATGGCAGCAAATTTCTCATTATAGGAAGAAATATCAATTACATTTCCAATATTTGGTAAAGTTACATCAACTTTAATCTGAAGGAATGGCTACAACATCTCGCATAGAATTAAAAAACATTACTGAAATATTTCCTCTAAAAACAATGCTGCTATTACGTTTGTTAGTATAAAAGAAATATTATTGCCAATAAACAATAATATTGCTAAGTTGTTAGCTGCTGATTTTCGCGAAGAGTCCTTTTTATAGATCACATCACAAACATAATCTAATGGAAAACTTTTTTTATTCAATGTTTCAATCTATTTGATAGGCCAATAATAGATACCAAGCTAATTTAGCATGATTATATCATGGATATTTTTAAGTATTGCCTGTGCATATCTGGTCTGGAAATATCTGGTCGTGATCAGGCATCAGAATCAGGTGCTTCCGATAAATAATCAGCATTAGTTTTACATGGTACATTAAAAATAGTTTCAGTCAGTTTTTTGATAATGTGGGTCTACCAAGAAACGATTTGGTATTTATTAATGAATCTATAACTTGATACGTATATTGTTTGTCGATATTTCTTTTTCTTCTACATCATAGATGTTATCAAACATTAACCAATTATTGACTCCTACTTTAGCAGATATTGATTCTAACTGTTCATCATCCAACGTGAATCAATTAATAGAGAGAGATATTATAATCCACAACCTGCATAGTACCTAATAACTCTCTGCTTTTGCTGCTGTGAAGTAAGGTGGAATATCTTTTTTTTGTGATAGCGGCAAGAAGTCAGCTTTTACATAAGCAACTGGTTCATCAAGACAAGAAGGAAATAGGATTATTTAACAGACCTAATAAAAATTTTTTCAGTTTAAGGTGGTTTTTTATTAGTTCAAGTAACTTAGCAAGTTGGGTAGCATTTATGAGCTTGAATATTATTCTTTAGATAGTACATTCAGGTACACAATCATATGGTACTCTTTGTAGTACGAGGCACGAGGTTCTCTTCAATTAATTTTAATTTACAGAGATGCTTATCTATATTTCAAATAGAAAATGAACTGTCTGGTCAGATGAATCGGTTTAAGATAATTTAATATCTATCAAATATGTCAAGTCTGGAATATTTCCAATAACAGAATTTAATTCAGTTGTTAATGTATTTACATGGCCAGCCAATATTCATTGGAATTAATAAATATAAAATATTATTACAGTTTTTCCTGATGCCAGCTACTACCCCCTATTCTATATAAAAACTTTATCCATTAGCAGAAAAATACTTTATACTTTAGAAGTATTTATAATAATTATTTAATAATATTAAATATTAAATATATCTTCTTTAATAAGAAGATTGTTTTTGCTTTTCAAACAAAAAATATTTCCTTTATTTTGGGTCATATAAGTGCCGTGGTATGGAATAAATCAAATAATCCTATAAAAATAATTTATTTCAATAAAATAAATTATTTTTTCTTTACTTTTGGATTAAGTAAATCAGTGATAGTTCCATCAAATACCTTAGCTGCCATACCAATTGACTCGTATAATGTCGGATGAGCATGAATAGTCAATGCAATATCTTCTGCATCACACCCCATTTCAATTGCTAAGGCAATTTCACCAAGTAATTCGCCGCCATTAATACCAACAACTGCTCCGCCAATAACGCGGTTGGTTTCTTTATCAAAAATAAGTTTAGTTATACCATCTGAACAAATAGATGCAATAGCACGACCAGAAGCAATCCATGGGAAAATGGCTACTTCATAACTAATGCCTTTTTCTTTAGCTTCTTTTTCTGTTAAACCAACCCACGCAAGCTCAGGTTCAGTATAAGCAATTGAAGGGATAATTTTTGGATCAAAATAATGTTTCAACCCGGAAATCACTTCCGCTGCAATATATCCTTCATGGATACCTTTATGAGCCAACATTGGCTGACCGACAATATCACCAACCACATAAATATGTGGCACATTGGTACGCATCTGTTTATCGGTATGAATAAAACCTCTCTCATCTACTTTTACTCCAGCTTTGCCAGCATCAATCAATTTGCTATTTGGTACACGACCAATTGCTACTAAAACAGCATCATAGCACTGTGGATTTTTGGGTGCTTTCTTTCCTTCCATTGTTACATAGATCCCATCTTTTTTAGCTTCTACTGCAGTCACTTTTGTCTCAAGCATTAAATTAAACTTTTTCGTTATTTGTTTAGTAAAAAGCTTAACAATGTCCTTATCTGCTGCTGGAATAACCTGATTGAATATTTCAACAATATCAATTCTTGATCCTAATGCATGATATATAGTACCCATTTCTAAACCAATAATACCTCCTCCTATTACTAACATACGGTTGGGTACTTTTTTTAGTTGTAAAGCATCAGTAGAATCCCATACTCTTGGGTCATCATGTGGAATAAATGGAAGCTGGATCGGACGTGAACCTGCAGCAATAATAGCATTATCAAAGTTTATGGTTGTCGTCTCTTTTTCACTTTTAACTACCAATATATTAGCATCGATAAATTTACCTAACCCATTAACAACTTTAACTTTACGGCCTTTTGCCATCTCTATCAAGCCAGTTGTCAATTGACTAATAATTTTTTCTTTCCAGAATCGTACTTTATCAATATCTATTTTTGGTTCATTAAATACTATCCCAGCTGCTACCAATGCCTTGGTTTCTTCAATTACTTTTGCAACATGCAATAATGCTTTAGAAGGAATACAACCAACATTAAGACAAACACCACCTAATGTTGCATAACGCTCGACTAAAACTGTTTCTAAACAAAGGTCTGCACAGCGAAAAGCTGCTGAATAACCTGCAGGGCCTGCACCTATAACCACTACTTGGGTTTTAATTTTAGTACTCATAATGACCTTTTATTTTTGTTATACGTCTGAGTGGTTTTTTCTCAAGACGAAAAATTTATAACCACCGAGAACGTTTGTGCTACAAGGAGTTACAAAATTATTAACTTCTTTGAAAGTATTCTAACGTGACAGAACTCTCAACCTTATAATGGGACGAATTAGAAAAAATTTTGTAATTACTAATAATAAAAAAATCGATATTTGATTAGTTTATAACCCACATAACCAAATGGTAAATATCACGTATTAACTGTGCAATACGAGTGACTAAATACGCCAGCTATCTGCATTATCAATAACAGGATAATTAAAGGTAAGATGAAATACATTTTCCACAAATTTTTTGTGTGAAATTATTCATTTGGTCTTTAGTGAAACAAGCTTTCAAAAATGTGCGTGTATAAACACAAGTGTAATATGTCTTTAAAAATAAATCTTTACTATTTTTATTTTTTTTTGGAAGAAATTATTGAACAAACTTCATATAAAGTTGTATAAGACTGTAAATGAGCCCCATATGATCCAGCTAACTGCTAGTTAGGTTTATTTCTGGTCTATGGGATTTTGGAGATATGATCGTATCGATACAATTGATTTCGTAAATAAATTTAACATCATGGATATGATATGCAATGAAAATTTACAATAAAGCTATCAGTTAAACCAGATATTACCTATTATTCTTTAAATGAACTTATCTGTATAATGGTGCTAGGCAGCTGATAACCATAGCTGTTGAAGCTGAGTTTGAAGGGATGCTGCGATAACGTTCTTAACTCTGCCATTGTCGACATGTATCTATGCCTCGGTAATAACTGTTATTTCTTGCACAGAACCATATAGATTGGTATTGGTGAATTATTGAGAGGTTAAAGTGCCTAAGGTCATGGACCTGCTGTGGCAGGATAATATACTTCAACAGCTTGTTAATATTGAATTATCTGAAGCATTCAAAAAGCTGTGAAGAGTTGCTATCATGTTTATTTCTAGATGTAGCATCTCCATCGGAGATTTTCATGGAGTTTTATTGGCAGTTTTTGCTAAAGAAGCACATAGTCTCTTTAAATACCCTCAGTATACTGAAACATCAATGCCTTGAAGAGCAGAGGCGAAGGTGTGTGCTGAATTTAAGAGATACGCGTTATGTTTATTTATTAGCTGATGGTATATACAGTTCTGTAAGGCAAAATGATCGCCTTTGCCTGCTGTTATTATTGGACTTACCATTCCTGATGGTAAGGATAGTTTGTTGTGTTCGAAGATAGTTATCGAGGAACAGAAGTGTACTGTGTCTGAACTTCTCTCAATGACCTGCAATAACCTGCAAGAGCGCGTCTATCTTAATCCTTATCTCCCACAGGATTGTTGCAGAAGAGTGTGGTGACATTGCTTTTTGTAACGTACTGGCAAAGAGATATTCCTTGATACAAAGCACCAACTGTACTGGCACACAAAACAGTTAATATTCTTATTTTACTACTAAAAAAGCATACAACCTAAAGTTAATGTTGAGCTGCAAGAGCTCTGTATCATCAAGCTAGAAGTGACGCCGATAATAAAGTTATTAATATTTTGTATTTTGTTGGCAATGTTTTTAGAAAGGCATCACCCGCATACATGAAAAAGATAGATAAAGTTCCAGAAGAACTGCTGGTAGTTTATGATTTTCAATCAGCGCATGAGCTTCAATAAGAACGACGAATCTGATTGAATTGTCTTTTGCGACAGACAGTTAGGCTAGGATGCTGACATACGAAGAACTGTGGTTCAAGAAAAACAACTCTTTCAATGCTATTTAATCTGCTTCAGTCTGCTTAAAAGCTTAAATTGGCTAAGAGGATTTGACCTGCCGTGAGGATTGCTTAGTAACTAATATTAAATTTTAGGATGGAGAATAGATTTATGAACCTAGTCAGATTAAATTCTTGACTATTATATAGCAAATTTGCTAATAATTCCAGATCTTTTTTAGAAGCTCCTAAAACTAGCATTACAGTATTCCAATAAATCGCATAGCGAATAACGGCGCTCTAAATCCATCTTGGCTGCATAATAAGTCTCATCTTATACGTAAATAGTGTTGATATAAAGCTATGTTGTCAAAGGTTATTGGTAGAAATACATTCTACTAAAAAAGAGTTTTATGCATAGGAATAGGCGTATTAGCCTGTTTTTTTGATTCGATCATCAATAAAGAGGTTATTCTTTATTCATTTACTTTAGATAGAGCAAAATCTGATAAAACCTTTATTAGCTAGCATAAAATTACTTACTATTACCTAATAATGTTGGATACTGAGAAAGTTATTGCTAAGAATTTCCAGATTTAAATTGTGAATAATTATATAACCTGATTAAATGTATGATTAGTGACTAGATTCCATGATCTAGTGTAATTTTGTTTACTGAATTATCTGGCCTGAAAAAGTTTATTTAAAACCAAAAGAATAAAATACAGATGTGGCTACATATTTTTTCTTCAAGAAAAACAATAACTATTGCTAGTATATCCTAAAATTAACCAACAAAATTTTTTGCGAAAAAAACATAGAACAAAAAATAGAGCCATTTTATATATTGGTTTACGTAATTATAAAATGGCTTGATAAAGCTTGATGGTATTGATATTATGCCTATAGTTAATCTTTTTCTAGTGAAAAACAGTTGTTTAAATGGAACTATTATTAATGCTGATTAGAAATGCTATACCGCTTATGTAATAATAAATATTGTTATTATTGGCATGGTGGAGACCATGATCTTTAGCCCTATATGTTGACAAAATTACTCATTCCATTACAAAGAAATGTTTAAATATGCATTTTGCTTTCAATGATGTAGCTGATACTTTATTGAAAAATTACAAAAAATTAAACCTGAAAATATATTGTTTTTAATTGCCTCTTCTTGTATTTTATTATTTCTAATAACTCTGGCTCTTAGCCTATAAGACAGTAGAATGTATTAGAATACCTATTCTATTTAAAACCTCAAGATAATAGTGAGTGAAGTATTCCATAAGTGTGGTTATAATGATAAGGCATATAAATCAGTTACTTTTCTGCAATTAATTGATTAATATAGTTTAATATAAGAAATTAACTTCCAGTTCTAATATATAATTTATTAATTTAATTAAATTTCTAACTAAACATCTTGTACATTATTATCAGCAAGTAACTGTAAAACCTTATCAAGAAGCTTTTATTCAGTTAGATAGTAGGACTAAGAAGCTTAACTATTTCCTAATAGTTAACGCATTGATTCCATGAGGTCGTGCTATGTACTGATGGGTGTCCATGGTTATATTGCTAATCTTCTCTTACAGAAGAGAAGATTAATCAGTCATAAATAACATGAGTTAATAAATTTAGGCAATGTGTGCCATTGTGTGGGCCACCTATATCCTATATTTAGTGGAAATAGTTTGACTTGTGACTATATTAATTTTTGTATTCTAAATAATTGTTTAGTAAGTATTTCGCTGTTTAGCTTAAACCATAAACCTTTTTTGTTAAATAACTTTTTTTTGCTAGATTCACTTGTTTATATAAAAATAATATGAAAATAAATAGATTGGTGTAGATGCCATTTAAGGCAAAGAAGGTTGAAATTGAATAAATGCCTTGCCTATTTTCGTTTAATGCGTATTGATAAGCCGATAGGTATTTTGTTATTACTATGGCCTACTTATTGGGCATTATGGTTAGCAAGCCGAGGGGTCCCAGATCTTTTTATCTTATTAATTTTTACTTTGGGTGTTTTTTTTATGCGTGCGGCTGGTTGTGTTATTAATGATTTTGCGGATCGAAATTTTGATGGTTATGTTACAAGAACAATGGAACGTCCATTGCCAAATGGTGATGTGACAGAAAAAGAAGCTAAGATAGTATTTTTTTCATTAATAATTATTGCTTTTATATTAGTGTTGACCTTAAATAAGATGGTAATTTGGTTATCGGTGATTGGGTTATTATTAACTTGTATTTATCCATTTATCAAACGATTTAGCCATTTTCCACAAATTGTATTGGGTGCTGCGTTTGGGTGGTCAATTCCAATGGCATATGCAGCAGTTAGTGAGTCTTTGCCTTTGGAATGCTGGTTATTATTTCTAATTAATATTATTTGGTCTGTTATTTATGATACCCAGTATGCTATGGTTGATCGTAATGATGATATAAAAATTGCTATAAAATCAAGTGCAATTATTTTTGCTTGTTTTGATAAAATGATTATTGCCATTTTACAATTAGCGATGATATTGCTGTTATTTTATATAGGTCAACAGATAGATTTAGGTGTATTTTATTTTGCTAGTTTAATATTTGCATTAATCTTATTTGCGTATCAACAAAAACTAATTGTCAATCGTCAACCAGTATTTTACTTTAAAGCATTTATGAATAATAATTATGTAGGATTGGTTTTATTTATTGGTATCTTATTAAATTATTTTTAATTAGAAAAAAGGTCAATCTAACACTGGATTACTTTCATAAGATTAATCGATTTCAGTCTAAATCTTTTTTACGTTAATAATTAATATAAAGATGATTTACTCAGGAACTGACTCTCATCAGTAACCTGTTTGATACTTTCTATGGTTAAGCAAACCTCAGGAGATATTAACTTAGCAATAATAAGATAAAGTCGCTGTGCATTAGCAATAACAATCGCATTATCTTTTCCATTAAGAAAAGATTCATTAATAAAACCTTCTTGTTTTAATGTATTTACCAGCGTAGAGAAAACAGCTCTATCAAAGAACTCTGGCGCGTTGATACCATGCAGTACAGATAGACGTTGAGCGAGAATTCTGCTCTCTTTTTCTAGTATTCCTCGGCTAATTCTAGGTATTGAACTCAATAGTGAAAGTGTAATCGCATAGCGTTGTAGCGTTTCTTTAATTACAGCTGCTAAAAGCTGAAGAATACGAATACGACCTGGATTGATAGTTATAAAACCGTCTGCTGTTAATAATATTAGTTGTTGATAAGCTAATTCATTCAACAGAATATCGATAGATTCAGGTAATTCTTCTATGCTATATCGCATGAACAGTTCTGCTTTTAAGAATGGATAAATAAGTGCAACTTGATAACCAATTTCCTGACGTTTAACACTTTCATTATGTAAAATGATATTGGCTACCAAAGAAGGTAAAACCAATAAATGCATAATGTTATTTCGATAATAAGTCATCAATACGGCATTTTTTCTTGATAAAACAACAATATCGCCCATGCTGTCATGTTCAACTTCAAACTTATCTAATTGCAATGCATCTTCTAATAGTTGTTCAGGAGATTTGTTAGGGGTTGTGCTATCATCGCTATAAGCCACATTTCTTAATAGTTGTAGGTAACATTCGATTTGTTCAATTAATTGTTCACGTGTTAATGCATGGTGACCTGAAGCCAACAAAGCCGTTGAACATAAATTGACTGCATTAGCAGCAGCAGCGTTGTTAATTTTAATCATGATTTTATGAGCTAGCCGAGTTGCAGTTGAATTTAGCCAGGTTGGCCGTTGAGGCTCAATGGTATCAATAGATTGACGCCACGTTGGAACATGTTTATTTAAATATTGTGTTAGTGCAATTGGTTGGCTAAAATTAACATAACCTTGTCCTAATTTACGCAATTTACGTAAACCTCTTAACATTGAAAAAAACCCTTCCTTCTCTTTTGCTGCACCTTTTAGTTCTTTAGCGTATGTGGCAACTTCTAATACATGTTCATAACCTATGTAGATAGGAACAATAGTAATCGGATGTGAATCACCTCGTAGCATTGCTTGTAGTGTCATCGATAACGTACCAGTTTTTGGTTCCAATAGTCGACCTGTTCGAGAGCGGCCACCTTCAATAAAATATTCAATTGAATATCCACGCGCAAATAATTCACTCAGATATTCACGAAATATAGTGGAATAAAGTTTATTGCTTTTAAAAGATCGGCGAATAAAAAAAGCACCTAAGTGACGAAAAATTGGCCCAGCCGGCCAGAAGTTAAGATTGATACCAGCGGCGATATGAGGAGGAACTAAACCTTGATGATAAAGTACGTAAGATAATAATATATAATCCATATGACTACGATGAGAAGGAATATAGACAATTTCATGGCCATCTTGTGCTAATTGCCGCACTCGTTCAGCATGTTGCACATTAATTCCTTGATAGAGTCGATTCCATGTCCAACTAAGTATGCGATCAGTAATACGAATTGCTTCATAGGAAAAATTAGCTGCAATTTCTTCCATAATGATAATTGCATTATTTTTTGCCTTCTCAAGTGAAATTTTTTTAGCTTTAGCTTCATCTTCAACGGCTTTTTCAATCGCTTTTGAAGTTAACAGTTTATTGAATAGATCGTGACGTACAGGGAGTTTTGGCCCAACTGCTGCTAATCTTTGCCGTGAATAATGAATTCGAGCTACCCTGGCAAGTTTCTTGGCAAGAATTTTATCAGCACCATATTCACAAGCCATTTGTCGTAAAGAGACTGTGGGAGAAAAACGGATAAAACTATCACGTCCTAACCAGATAACGGCAAAAAATTTTTGAATACCATTAAGAAACCGTAGCGGAGGTGTCGGCAATGGCCTCTCTCGACCAGGTGCACGGCCAAACATTACTGATACAGGTAGCATCTGAATGTTTAGTTCAGAATTATGGCAATGCAGATCAAGATATGCAATAAATGTTTTCACTGAATCTTTGCGTGGATCTAAAGAATAATATCGAAATATACGTGGGCCATCATCAATAAAGACATAAGCAGGTAATTTAATTTCGTCTACTTCAATAGGATTGAATGGATCAGGTAAACCAATAGAACAACATTGTTGACGTAACGCCAATAAATCTGTTTTAGAATGATAAGGCAATAGGTATAGAAAATGATGTGTCGTATCAAGATGCAATTCTTTAATTGGATCTGTTGGTATTAGTTTACTTTTTACCAAAAATTTCATTGGTAAATCTAATAGATAATAGTAAATTTTTTGCCAAAAAGACCAAAAATACATAGATGAGCGATAGCCTCCTTGTTTATATATTATCAAAGGATATCATAAATAGTAATTAATATCTGTTTAAAAGATAATAATTATATTAAATCTAGCATTTATCTAGCCTAGAGAGAAAATTTTATGATAAATAAAACAATAGTTATTAATTAGAATTATTAAAGCAACCGCTTATTTACTGAAAGGATTAAGGTCAGTTTATAAGCATGAAGGAATGGATTGAACGCTTACTTTACT
The DNA here is from genome assembly GCA_046530935.1 of Arsenophonus sp. Taxonomy (GTDB): domain Bacteria; phylum Pseudomonadota; class Gammaproteobacteria; order Enterobacterales; family Enterobacteriaceae; genus Arsenophonus. Next base: position 23,985 of record JBHEQW010000008.1, on the reverse strand, counting down.
ACTTATTAGTTCAGTGGTATTAATAGTTATTGTTGAATTATTAAATAGTGCAATTAAAGCCATGGTTAATAGAATTTGTATAAAGTTATATGAGTTTTTTTACTAAACCAGAAAATATCAGCTAAACAGCTGTTTTTATTTCAATTTGTTTAGCTGTTTTTATCTGTTCAGTTGTGATGGATAATCATTATTTTTTAAGGCAACTATAAAAATAGGTTTTTATGCTTATTGGTATAAAACCTTTTTATAACATATACTAAACCATGATAACAAATGTTTGTTGCTTTGCTTGCTTGTAATTTTTTTTACATCTGTATTTCAACTCTTGGTGCTTCAAAAAATCTTTTCAAGATAAGATGATTTGATAAATAAAACAACCATATACCATGGAACCTACTCAGCCATACTTTTAATCAGCTGATATAACTGTTTATATTTTAAATATAAAATATTTTACCAATAAGTCTCTGATTATTCAATCTTATTGTGTGATGGTGGTTAAGTTCATGTTTACTAAAAAAAGTTTTGTACCATTCAGCTTTATTCGAGTACAAATGAACTGTTTATCGATAATCAGCTTAAGAAAACAGGATACACTATGCCTTAAATTCTTTAAGGATCTCAGCCATTACATTAACAGCCTGTTGATCTCTGGCGATGAAGACGGAAATTCGTTCTTTTCTTTAAAATCTCTTTCTTTCCTGAGTTTTCTAGCTTTTTTTATTGTAGAAAATAAAAAAAATTTATGAAAAAATATTTTATTTAGTTTACAAGAATCCTAGTCAGTGCATTTATGTTGGTGGTGTCGTCGCTGAAGAAAGTAAGTAGGTAATGCCGTTTAAACGATGTTTTCAAATTAATTTTCGTGTGTTTCGCTGACTCCTTATAAACTCAAGCTATTCAACATAACATCTGCAAATAACCAAACCATTTATTCTTATGATATAGTTTTGCCAGAGTACCATTCCAGTAAGATTGTCAAATCTTTTCCTATAATTATGCATTTTGCAACGATATCGCTGTAACATTATAATGAATGTTACAAGCTGATAACCACTATTTACTGTGAGAATATTAGCAAGATAAAGTATGGAATGAGTTGCTTCAATGGCATGAAGCGACATCATTGAATCAATTGTCAGAGATCTAACTAATGAGATCTAGATTTATGTTGGCATGCAGTGAAAAAGAGTTTATTTGGGCTGTGTGAGTGTTTGCTTTTTCATGGTAACTGCTGTAATCAAAAATCCTTTAAATACTATAAGATAAAATTGATGTTCTAACAACAACCTTTACTAATATATCCAGTATCTTTATGCCTGCTGCTGATTTTTATTTCATGTTAATGGAATTTTTATGAAAAACATTGAAATTTTAGATGGAAATTCACTTACTGTCATAATAAAAGTTAGCAGTTACTACAGAATAGATAAATTGTTGTTTGCCACATCGTACATCGTATTGACGATTAAATGGAAGGTTAATTAAACGCTTCTTGCAGGTAGTAAAGTAAAATTAATTGCTAAAATAATGAATTTAAGCTAATTATTGTAGATTTGCTGATACAAATCTTGACTATTAAAGAATTAGCTATTGTAATGTTATTCGTGTGACAATAATTCATTTTAGTCAATTTTTTGGTCATTTTATCTTTAATTTATTTTTAAGTAAATTCAGTTTAATTTATTTAATACAATATTATTTTGTAGTTTATTTTATTTTTAATATAATATCTTTTTTATAAAAGTAAATTGTTTTAAATTTTAATTGGTTTTTATAAAGGTTGGTTTGTATGATGAACTTCTAGTTTTTATATTTCTATTTAACCTAAATAATATTTAGTTTTAATATTATTTTTCTCAATTTTATGGCAGGCGCTAAGCAAGCATAACTCATGGCTTTCAAGAACAGTATTGAACAACTGGAAACAAGTATCTTTAGTTAATTTTAAAATTGCAGTGTCTATTACTTGGCCATTTACTTTCAAAAACACTACCGTAACTGTCATAAATTAGCAATAACTGACTGAAGTCTGTTTTGGATACTTAAAATGATGATAAAAATAGTATAGCTAGTTGTTGATTCTAGTTTGTGAATAAAACTTTGTTCTAATAGAAACTCTAGGCCACGATAAATAGTCTGTGGTTTAGCTTTGGGTTCAGAAATTTTAAGTAGATTAAGCAAATAATAAGCACTAGTAGCCCAATCTTTGGAGCTACTATAACAAGTAATATTTGTTCTCTTTATATTATTAATCGTATATTATACGTTTTGTATATTTTCTTTGTCTAGAACAGTATTTTTTTCTGATCTTGCTTTATTATGAATTATCCTAATTTGAAGATGATTATCTTAATGATATTAGGCTATCTTGGCAAAGATTGTTGATAAAAACTCTTATAATGTATAAAGGATTTTTAGCTGTAGAGCTTGCCATAAAAAAAACAAATAGTCATAGAGATCATCAAAGATACTCTTTATTCTCTCACTGCTAACATAAAGCTGCATGTTATTAATTAAGTTAGTTCGACGATAATTTGTTAGATTATCTCGATTCATGCATTGAAGCAACTCATTCCACTTTAATTCTGTTCATATTTTTGCATTGAATATATTATTGATACTTGTAGACATTATATATGGTTACAGATATAACATTGCAAAATCTAGTATTGCAGAAAACTATTTAATAATCTTACTTGAAAAGTCTCTTATGCAGAAACTACATTATAATGGTAAATAGTTTAGTTATCTGGATGTATATTGAATAGCTTAATTGGATACGTGAGTCAGGAAAAAAGAATAGATGTTGATTTAAAAACAGATTTTAAGATGCTATCACTGCTTTCTTTGTTTATCGGGTACACACAACTTCAATATAAATGCACTAAGTAGTATTTGAAGTTGAGAAATATTTTTCCATGAATCTTTTAAAGGGAAGTTTTATATCTAACATAGGAAAGGTAAAAAATACAGGAAATAAGCAGATAAAAGAAAAGAATGAATCAGGTCTTAATCGCTCAGGATCGAGATTGTGATGAGAGCTATAAAATTCTTGAAGGTTTAATGCAGAGTGTGTTAGCTGCTTTCTTAAGCTGATTATCGATAAAGAGTCCATACTTTTCTAGTATGGATCTAAATGCTAGGCAATCTTTGCCAGCGAATATAAAATTACTTACTATCGTCTAATAAGGTTGGATAATCAGAGAGTTATCGCTAAGGATTTACAGATTCAAGCTCTGAACAGTTATATAGGATGGAGGTATAAGAAACCTTTATCAAGATAATATAAATTTAGTTACCATATCATACCTAAATAATGTTAAATAATCAGAGATTTATTGATAAATATTTCATATTTAAAATCTAAACAGTTATATCAGCCGATTAAAATGATACATGTCTAGATTCCATGGTATGATATAGGTTAATTTTATTAACAAATAATCTCCAATTCTTGAAGAATTGTTTAAAATCATAAAAATTGAAATACAGATGCACATATATATATATTGCTCTGCAAGCAAAGCAATATTTTTTGCCAAAATGGCTTTATTTTAAAATATTCACAAATAACATAATACAAATATATACGGCCATAATGAAAAAAGCATCCTAATTCACTCACCGCATCAATTCTGGAACACACTGCTATAGTCTGCTATCTTATTAATCTTATTAGTAATTGTTTCTCTAAACTTATCTAGTCTGAACTAATTAATTGCAAGATTGCAATATTAATTATCTAATTACATGTTAATTACATGTTAATTTTAACGTTTTACAATTTACATTAGTCAGAAATTCTAACTGTAAAACTCCAATAGCAATCAAATTAGAGCGATGAATTTGTTCATATTATTCAGAAAAACCCAGTATTATTTCAAATAATAATCTTCCTTTAGCGTCTAAATCAAGAGAGAGCTGGAACCATATTCTTTATCAACAATAATGACTAACGGTATTTCATTTTACTTGTATTGCATAGTTGCATCATAGATATTTATATATTATATCCTAGAAGATAATATGGTTTTTTAAATAATTCAGGATTAACTTTGAACCGATCATTTCATGGACTACAATTGGGTTTTACTACATGAACTGATTGGAGATAATTTCTGATTGCACACCCGAATATATTGATGCAGAGTGTGATCTCAAGCTTTTGATCAGAATTGGAATAATAGCTTTGCAGCGCATCTTTTATGCGTCAATTAAATCGCTCAACTATGTATTCATTTGAGAATACATCATATGTCGCATTAAACCTAGGTGTTCTATAGTAAGCTCTGTACATAACCGGTCAAATTTATATTTTCCAGTGGCTAAATGGTTTCTCAGACAAAAAAGCTGATCTGTAAGTTCTTTGCCATTATCTGTAAGTGCCACATCGATTGATAGCCATGAAATATACTTGATTAAGATCACCTAAAAACGTCCATCATTGCACTCGATCTTAGCCTTATAAATACGGATAAAAACCCATTGAAAGAAGGTGATTTTATATCTACCAAAAGATAATGTCGTAAAATTTAATTTAGCATTTACGCAAGATATTTTACATCTATGCGCAGATAACCACCAAGCTCTAGTAGCTTTGAAAGGGTTTATACTTCTGGAAAGCCCATCAATCGCTTACCATTTCTCTTTCTTGATTTCACATAAAAATTCTCCATAATATGCTTAACTAAACATCAATCCAAAGCAGATCAAGATACAACCAAAGTTCATAAATTCGCGTATGACTCTAAACTGCCTAGAGATCGTCGAGAGAGGTTTTTTATAGTAAAACAACTAGAGCTTCCTGAGCTGGCGACAGCATCATCTGTAAACGATGGAGAATATGGTTATGATCATCAAGATCATATCATTTTTACACTTTAGAAGTGGTAAGTTTGAATATAGCATGAATGTTAGCTAAAGTAGCCGTAAGGCCATTTAATCGCCTTAAGAGCATCACTTATTTTAGGTGTATTCTGGTTACCTGATGAAATGCAGGCTCCATTATTATGAGATTTTGCTCTTAATTATTATTCCTTAATAACTATTTTTTCATGAATATAGCTGTGCAACAATGCTCTATCTAATGATTTGTGACCAAACAGTTACCACACATTCATAAATGCTTTTTCTTGTACTTTTAGCTTAGCTAACATCGGCGTTTCCTATTAATAAACGCTAATCTAATCTGCTTTAGCTTCAAGAATTTCGGTTGCCTATTGACTATCATATCTGATTGCTGTTCTAATACATTTAGAAAATTATCCACGCCAACTTTTCCAGCTTTGACGTTTCCTCTTTGGCAAGTAGCACTATATATTCTCTAGTCAGCGCCATAGTCATTTTCATTAACTTATCTCTAATATTGCTCCAATGTGGTCTTGTAATGGATAAACTGGTCAAGTGATAGCAAGCCTTTTTTATGTGAGTAAGCTAGTTTATGGGTAATTTTATTAAGCTTATTAAAGTGTTTGTTAGTACAATTAATTTGATTTAATAAATCATTGGGTTTATTTTTTAACTCTTAATGGATGTGGTTTCAGAATTTCTTGATGAAAAAGCTAAATTAACTTTTTTAATCCACCACAAAATTTAAGAAAGCGTTTTCAAGATTTTATATTGTTCCTGAAAGAATTTTAACTTCTGTTCACTCTTCCTAAACCAACTATCTTTAGTTTTAATGAAATTAAAGCGGAATATATTAGTGATCATGAAGTATTGCTTAAAGCAATAAAAAACTCCTAACGGCAGTGATAAAAATATTTTTTTTTGGTATCAATCGCTAAAACCTTAGAATCCATCACACATCCTTATATTATTAAATAAAGCAAAATTTATCTTTAATTAATGCCTAAAAAACTGATAATATGAAATTATATCCTGTAATATAAGCATGTTCTAGAATTCATAGCTATTCGCCACTGAATACCAATGGCGTTAAATGTAATATAAGCCGCTGCTCTGACATCTAGCCAAATTTCAACTTCAGTCTCTATTGGCCTAAAATTAAAGGCGACTTCAAAATTTTGAATTTCGAGTTGAGTCATACTGCCATAGATATGGTCTTAAAGACCACTGCAAGTTTTATCTTATTGCCATAATATAGTTCGCTATAATACGTTCTACTAATACAGCTTATAGTTGCTAGATGCTAAATAATTATTAACTAATAATTTTAAATTATCAGCCCAATAAAACTTTTTAATTAGTCTGTCATCAATAATCTGCTGACAGAACTCATCAATTGGCATTTCACGCATGGCTTCGAGTTTACTTTTGTTGGTTTCTGATTAAAAGTAAAGATTAGCAGAATCTCAAGCTATTTTTGCAAACTATACAGAAATCATAACATTAACTTTGAATCTTAGCCTGGATCTCTAGAGTATATTTAGCTATCCTATTAGCTTAAAAGTCTAACACTATAAAAAACTATTAATCTATATCTAATAAATTTAGATATTTAATTTAAGTTAAAAACTGGAAACTACTGTTTCAACTAAGTTATAATTATTTGCGGTATATATGGTTTCGAAAATAGCGCGTGTTATCCAGCATGCTAATTGATTTCATAGATGATTTCAATAATATAGAGATAATATACCATGAAAAGTCTACCTTACAGATGTCTGTGAAACCAGATATTACCTGTAATTCCTATTATATGAACTCATCCGTAATGCTGCAAGGCAATAAGCTTGTGATAGCCAGAGATGTTGATACTGAGCTAGAAGAGGCATTCTGAAACAACATCTTTAATCCTGTTTTGCTGAGTAGCCATCTCATGTTGTCGTCCTTAATCATTATTTGCCACAGCGAACTTATATGGATTCCAATTGTGGATGTTGAGATTAAAGTAACTAAGATTAGTGATCCAAAAAGCAAAAAAATATGCTTCAATGGCTTGCTATAGCCTTATCTGAATCGTATAAAAAATATTGAAGAGTTGCTAGACAATGGCTATAACATAACACAATGCCATCTCTAAAAGTGATTTTTATGAAGGCAGTTAGGTTGGTTGTGTTGATGGATTTTTTAGTGAAAAAGCACATAGACTCCATGGAGTCCTATCAGGAGACTAAAACAGCAATGACTTGAATAATATAGGCAATGAGCTATTCTTCTGATTTTAACAATAGACACTGCCTTTATTTCTTGACAGATGGCATATACCATCGTCCTGTCAGGCAATATGATCGCATTTGCCTGCTGATCATTATCAGCATTACTGAGTATGGACGCAAGAAACTAATTATAGTCTAGGATGCTTATTGATAGTTAGAAGAAGCAAAACTTGTCAGAACTTCTCAATATAGTCTGCACGCTTAGAAGTTAACCATATCTCCCAGGCTTGCTAGTTGGTGGTGGATCTAGCTAAGGCAAAGTGCTATGCTGCTAATAAAGTCCTTGATATTTTGTTGGCAAAATTATCAGTGAAGTTTCTTCATCTACTGAAGCGATGAAGAAACTGGAGAAAGATCGATAAGAACTGCTGTCATTCTACGACTACCCGTCAAAAACACTTAAGCTAATAAGAACTACGCGCTAGATTAAATTGAGGTTATAAAGCCATCGTTCGAAGAATGTGGTTAGAGAAAAACAATCCTTTTAAGGGATATTTAAGCTGATACGGTTTGCCCATAAAAGCTAAAAACTGCTTTAAGTGGTGTTGAACCTGATAACTCTGGCGGTAAATAACGTCTAATTTAATGATTGAGAACAGATTCATGAAGCATCCAGAATGAAATATAGCCTAAGCGCAATATATACCAAATTTGCTAATAACTATTAGCCATAAGATATTTTTAATCATATTTATGATATTTTATATATTTATAAAATGCAACCTTGATAAAGGTTGTTGCTTTGCTCAAGAGCAATTTGTAGCCACACCTATATTCAATTATTATGGGTTCAACCAATATTTTCAGGAAAAATAATTTAATAAATAACCCACACACAATGGAATCTATTTAGCCATATTTGTTAATCAGCTGATATAACTGTACACATTTCAAATATGGAATTTCTTAAATAACTCTCTAATCGCCTAACATTAATTAGGCGCTGCTGATTAATTTTATTCTTGCTTATAAAAGTTTGCTCACATTTTGCTCTATGTTCCACTTTAGCAAAGAATGGATTCTTTATTAAAATTAGCTAAAGAAAACGCCTAATATACTCTGCATTAAACTCTTCAAGAATCATCATTGCTTACCATGAGATCTCAGGCGATTAATACAGTGATTCGTTCTTTTCTTTTATCTCATCCTGGCCTGTGTTTTCTAGCATTCCTATGTGGAATGTAACGCTTTCCTTTAATGGATTAAAAAAATATTTCATCTACTTTAACAATAACTACTTAGTGCATTTATATTAGGTATTACCGTTGAAGCAAGTAACCAATGATGCAATTTGAACGATGTTTTCAAATCAATACATATTTATTCCATTGGCTCAAGTAAAATTAAGCTATTCAAAATACATCACAGATAACTAAACAATTTATTCTTGTGATCTGGTTTTGCAAGATGATTTTTAGTAAAATTATTAACTTTTTTCATATAATTGTGGATATTACAACAATATCACTGTAACACTACCTAATAAATTTCCATATCGAACAACATTTTTGTTATAACAACATTGGCAGGATAAAGTGGAAAGTGGAATAAGTTGCTTCAATGCATAAATTGAAATCATTCGACAGTTTGTCGTCAAACAAACAAACTCATAAGATGCAGCTTTATGTTGACAGGAAGTCAAAAAAAAGTCTCTTTGATATATATAACTGTTTGTTTTTTCATTGCAACCGCTACTATTTAGCGAAAATTCTTCATGCATTATAAATAAGAGATTTATACAAAATAACCTTTGCCAGGACAATCTATAATTTTATAATAAATAAATACTTTTTAATAAAAAATTTTACTAATCTATTAAAGAATTATTACCAAATCTGGCGTATATCATCCATGATACCTCAGCTCTGATATTTTGTAAATCTATTTTGCATCTTAAAATTAGAGGAAGTTTACCAGCAAGGTCATCAGCTTAAATCCAGTTGAAAGAGTTCTTTTTCTCTCTAAGCATAGTTCTTTGCATGTCAGCTTGATAGCCTTAATTTAATTGAATTCGTTGTTCTTATTCACACTTCAGTCTGTTTCTTATGTTGAGTGGTAAAATAGAATTCTAACAGTTCTTTCCTATCTTTATTTTATCCAGCTTTTTCATTGCTCCAGAAGATGAGATGGTTCACTGGAAATCTTCCCAACAAAACATCAAGAACTTTATTAGTAGTATAACGTCTCTCTTGATACCCAGACATGCCAGAACAAATTTAGCTTTAACTTTTCGGGTTCATGACTTTCTGGGGAGTCAAGCAAGCATATTATTTATTGTTTGTGCTCAACACAGCTGTTAAATACTGCGTGTACGTGAATATTTTTGCCTTGCATTCTAAAAATCAAGATCACCGTTTCTCTATAGAAACCATGTGAGATACAGTTAAGTCATAAGCTTGGAGATTATATTGAGAAGTTTTGGAAAGTTTCGCTTCTAACTCTCAATAACAATAGTCGACTACAATTAGCTTCTTACGTCCATGCATCCTCCATTCTCAGTAACGTCTATAATAAGCAGAATGAAAAAGAGATTATCTTACTTGACAGCAAGTATATGGTATCGGCCAAGAAATAAACATGGCTCGTATTACTTAAATCAATGCATGCATCATTATCTGTGCTATTCAACTCATTGTTGGTTTAGTCTGCTAATAGTACTTAGATAGATCATGTGCTTTTTTAGCAAAAAACGCTACCTTGGTGTTTCGTGAAAATCACCGATAGAGATATCCATTAAAGGTCTACAATAGCCCATTCTAGAAACTATTTGACTCTTTTGTTTGCACGCTCAAGATAAGGCGCTAGTAATATGATCTGTTGAAGCATATTCCGTTGCCGATACGATCCCCATAACTTTAAGCACTTTAATCTCAACATTGCCTATAGCAGGCTATATAATTAGCTCTCTCAAACAATCGTTATAGACGATGTCTTTCTTACAAGTCGAGAAAGGAATCATTCAGCATCTTATAGAAGATGACTTTGAGCTTAACCTCAACTGCCAGTGGTTATTAGCTACCATGGAGGATTATGGACAAATTCACACAATGGATCAGAGGTGATATCTGGTTTAGTGAATATCTATATATGGTAGATTTTTCAATGGCACATCATCTTTTTATTATTGAAATAATTACGAAATCAATCAGCAATCTACATAGCAGCATATCCAAAATTCTATCATATAGAAAAAATGAGTATAACTCTTAATGTAATTAACTTATTAATTTTATAGTTAAGAATAACAATAGAATATTTCTAATATATTGATATTATTTAAATTTATTTTTTATAGTTTCATGATTTTTAGTTGAAATATTTTATTTATTAAGCTAAATTGCAAAATGCATATAAAATACTTATATCCATTTATAACTAATGTTAATTATTTATTTAACCTAATTAATATTTTTATGTTCTCTTACTATTTAACTCTGAGTTAGTTTTTTTATTAAAAAACAAACTCATTAGGGTTACGATATGAAACATTTGTTTATTTGTTCACAGGCGAGCGAGTAAGCTAGAACGCTTTATTCTTTTTTGGAGTTTTTATAATGAGTGAAATAGTCAATTGGCAACCGATGGCATCTATCAATAACTTACTGAAAAGAGCTAAAATCATTGCTGATATCAGACATTTTTTCATAGATAGAGGGATAATGGAAGTAGAGACACCTATATTAAGTAAATTCACTGTAACAGATATTCATATGTCACCATTTGAAACCAAGTTTATTGCTCCGGTAATCGCTAAGAGCACTAAATTGTATTTGATAACTAGCCCTGAATATCATATGAAACGTTTACTAGCAGCAGGTAGTGGTCCTATATATCAGATAATTAAAGCTTTTCGTAATGAAGAAGAGGGTCGTTACCATAATCCAGAATTCACTATACTTGAATGGTATAGACCTCATTATGACATGTACCGGCTTATTGATGAAGTGGATGATTTTCTGCAACAAATTTTAGATTGCCAACCAACTGAGCGAATATCATATCAACAGGCCTTTCAGCGTTATCTAAATATTGATCCATTGGCACCAAAATTAGAAATAAAACAATTATGTAATGCAGCAGTGCTGTTTGGTTTACATGAGGCAGAAACAGAAAAAAACAAAGATGTGTTGTTACAATTTTTATTTACTATGGGAGTTGAACCTAATTTAGGTAAAGATAAACCTACAGTTATATATCATTTCCCTGCTTCACAAGCAGTATTAGCTGAAATCAATAAAGATGATCATCGTGTTGCTGATCGTTTTGAAGTTTATTTCAAAGGTATTGAGTTAGGTAATGGTTTTCGTGAGTTGACTGATTCAGAAGAACAAAGAGAACGTTTTGAGCATGATAATCAAATGCGCGAAAAAATTGGTTTACCAAAACAGACTATTGATGAGCGTCTCCTTGCTGCATTAGATAAAGTTATACATGATTGTTCTGGTGTTGCTTTAGGTATTGATCGGTTAATTATGTTGGCAGTGAACGCAGAAAAAATCACTGATGTTATCTCTTTTTCTATAGAGCGAGCTTAATAATTAGTAATCTAGTAGTAATCAACTGTAAATTATTACTACTAAGTTTATTACTGAGCAATTATTGCTGTTAACGCTATTTTATAAGACTTTTACCACGAAATCATGGAAATAGATAAAATCATCATCAATGATGATTTTTTATAAATAACATCAAACACATATTAACCGTTTTTGATGTTTTGTTAGCTTATAAATTCGAGTTATTAATAAATTTACTCTATGATGGGCATACTACCGCTCTAATGCTTCATGAATCTCTTCTCCATTCTTAAATCTGACCTTGTTTATCACATGGTTAAGCAAGGTAAAAAGCCTTTATCTGGTGGTTAACTTTTTTGAGAAAGCTGGAGCGGCTTAAATACAATTGAAATGAGTTTTTTCTTGGCCAGAGTTTTTTTTGATGGGCTGGTTTGCAGCCCAAATGTTGTAAAAGCCGATTCAATCGAATTCATAATTCTTATTTAACAGCCAAGTGCTATAACAACTGGTAGTCGTGTAGAATGCCAGTAGTTCTTCTTGATCTTTCTCCAGCTTCTTTATCTCTGCTGGATGATAGATAGTTAAAAACATTACTAAAAAAATATCAAAGGATTTATTAACTGCATCACGCTTCTCAGCTAGTCAGCACATTAGCTGTTTTGTGTGCCTAATAGTATTTGTGCTGCGTGTCCAAGAATATCTTTGCCATTGCATTATAAAAATTAATGGCAGAACTATCTCCACTAGCAAGCCTGAGAGCTATGGTTAATGTAGACGCTCATAGGCCATTGAGAAATTCTGCTCTATTTTCTTTCCAAGTCTCAACAAGCATCTTTGAGCACAACTATAGCTCTTTACATCCAAGCTCAATGACAGCGATAACGATATCAGAAGCCAAAAGGCGATCAACTTACATGACAGGAGTCTATATGTGCCATCTACCAAGAAATAAACGTAGCGCATATCACTTAAATCACACAGGCAGACAGAATTTCGCCTGTGCTGTTCAAGCTATTTTATTTTAATCTTCTGATTGTGTTACTCAGAGAAACCTTGTGCTTTTTCAGCGAGAAATATCAACAGATCTTTATGAAAATTACTTGTGAAAGCGTTTCTCAACTATAGATAGCCGCACTATCAATTCTACAATATTTTTTTAACGATTTAGATAAGGTGGCAGAAAAACTAGCTATTTAAGCATATTATGCGCTGTTACAGCGTGATCTATTTGACATTATATCACTTTAATCTCAACATCACTAATGGCAGCATGTATAGTTAGTTGCAGCAAATAACAGTTACGCATAAGTTCATGCAATGGATCAGCTATGCTTGCAAAGCTTGTTGCTAAAAATTCCTTATGCTGCATGAAGAATTTTTGCTATAGAGCTAGAATAGGTAAAAGAAATATAAGGTTACCAAACACTTATACAGATCAAAGAGACTCTTTTCTAAATTCCTGCCAACATAAATCTGTATCTCATTACTTAGGTCATAGACAATCTATCGAATGATGTCGATTCATGTATTGAAGTAATTCATTCCACTTTATCCTGCCTATATTATCACAGTGAACAGGTTATCCACTATGGACATTCATTTTAGAGGCACAGCAATATCGTTATATAATTAAAGATTCTAGAAAAACATTCAACAATCTTGCTGCAAGTAGTCCTACATCTGCTGAAACTATATTATAAATATAAATTATTTAGTTATCTGCGATGCATGTTGAATACCTTGAGTTTAGAAAAATCATTGAAACAAACAGGCATTTATTTGAAAACTGCATTTAGATGGTGTAACTGCTTCATTGCTTCTGGAGCGACCAGGCAACATAAATGAATTAACTGATATTATTGAAATTGACGAAACATTTTCCATGAATTCTTTAAAGAGAAACTCTTTGTTCTATATTAAAAAGCTATAAAACGCGCAAGAGTAGGATAAAAAGAAAGAACGAATTTATGGTCTTAATTGCATGAGATCAAAGTATCATGTAAGCAATGAGATCCTTTGAATAGTTCAATGCATAGTATATTAGAATTTTTTTTGACACATCATCGATAAAGACTACATCAGTTACTCTGATTGTGCTAAATGGTACGAAACCTTTGCCAGCTAGCAAAAAATTAGTCACTATTAGCCTCATAAGGCTAAATAATCATAGAGTTATTGCTAAGGAATTGCAGATTCAAAATATGAATAGTTATATTAGGCAATTAAAAGTATTGGCAAGCAGATTCCATGGTCTAGGATTGTTTTATTTACAAAATTATCTGACCTGAAAAGGTTATTTAAAAACACAATAATTAAAATATAAAGCATAAATAGACATATATTGCTCTACAAGCAAAGTAACAACCATTTTAAATGGTAGCTGTATTTATACAAAAATTAATAACTATATTACAGATTAGAACAGACAGAAATAAATGGATTTGAAGTGCCGATAAAAGATAAATAATTAATCAAAATTAATAGAAGCACTCAAAGAAATTGGCAACTACGATACTGAAACTCTTGTCAATTACATCAATCCGACTAAATTTCTCGTGAATGTCATCCCAATAAATATGATGTATAAAGGCATTGAAAAAATAGACAGATTTGCTTATACCAGTCGTTCTACTAAAAGAACCCATAATTATTGAACTATCATAAAAATACTACACGAGTAATTCAAGCAACTAAACAAAAAATTGAAATTTCATGTGAGATAGGATTCATAACATCTTGCATGAAATTCCGGCATCTGAATTAGCCAAAGTAACACACGATACTGTTAATAACAGTAGCAATGGTTAAAAACAGATATTAAAAATAACAATGTACTCACTAAAATAAAATAAGGTACACTAGTTGATCAGTAGATCAATATTAAAAGGAGAATTTACCACCCAACATTAAGAGCAACAGACAAACCCAGCATATATAAATGAAATAACAACAGAATCAAAGGAACTAATAATAGGTTCTGCATATGTTCCCACTAGTAATACTCTACGTGATCACTTAATAGCTATCTGTTTTGTCCAGGATCATTATATAGACCTTAGCATAGCAAAAGGTTATGCCTGGCATAATAATTCTAATGTATATAATTGATAGGAAAATATTATGATAATAAGTCTGCATAGTCAGAACAGCTACAACATATAAAATAAGTGCCGCTCTTCAGTGCAATAAAGAGCCTACATCTACTTTGGTTAAGTGTTATAGCATATACAAACTTACTGTTACTAAAGAGTAAAAACAAGATTATGTTGATAATCACAGGATATTCCACATCATTTGCCTATGACTCTTGTCGCCTTCTCAGGAAGGCCATAGTTATTTTCTTCCGAAAAAGGTTTTTCTTCATTTTAACGATCTGCTACCTGAACAACGTAGTATCTCAATCTAGCCTAGATAGCTGTTTACGCAGAGAAGCCGAGGACGAAAATTTTCATGAAATGAAACAAGAATAGCAAAACATGAAGCATAAAACCTTTAAAGGCTATAAGCCTATGGTTATGTGCCAATAGTAGATGAAAAATATCTTGCTCAAATGTCAAACGCAACTTTATTATGTTATCTTTTCGTAGGTATAGATCGTGCGCATAAACCTCGATAGGTTTTTATCCGTCTTTTTATAAGGTAAATAGCGCTGGCAATCAATTAAAAATGCTTCTTACGTGATCTTACACTAAGGATTTTCCTCCCTATATATTTGATGTTTAGGAACAACCTTTCTGGTCTGCGAAAACCTTCAGACAAAGGAAAACAAGAATTCAGAGATAGTTGGATAGAGAGCTTTGTATAAAACATAACCTTAGCCAGCAGAGGCATACTCACACAAATAGTATATGTGTTAAGTGATTTAATAGGCGCATAGAAACTTAGCTGCAAAACCATCATTTTAATTCTGCTAAAGAACTTTAGAACACTCTACATTGATATGTTTAACTGTAAAAATCAAGAATTATTGCCAATATGAGTATTTGGACAGTTATCAATGATGAGATAATATGCAGGCAAACATGAGCGTCTATGACGTATCTCACAATTCATCGCAAGAAAAAACTGAAACTCTTAATTCTGGTTTATAGAATATAAATTCTCATTGAGATGTAAAGCGTAGATAGACTACCAATAATATTAAAAATAACACAATAAGAATTATAAAAATATAATTAATTAACAAGATTTCTAGAAAAAAGTTTCACTTTTTATGAAAAAGACTGGAAATCCACTTTTATTTAAATCATCAGTAAACTAGCAAAATGGTATAAAGTAATAATACCAACTATCAGACAATAGACTAGTAATATAAAATAACAGCAGTAGAATCTTTTCATTCCACATCCTAAATTTAAATATGAGTAGCTTAATTTTATGTGGCATGGAATTATGTATAGAGAGAATAACAAACGATTTGGAATAACCTCATTCACCATCATCGCTCATAAGGCTCGCGCTATACCTATAGGTAGATTTGTATGGCTTGTCGTATACACCCGCTCAAAATCACAGGTATAATTTATGACTTAACATTATCTTAGCAACATGAGGATAGGTTAGGTTAACTTTACAAGTTACTGATCCGCATGATTTTAGGTAAATTGTCAATTAACCTATGTGTATAATTCTCAATTCTATAAGGCATTTTTGTTAAAATTAAAGAATAAATTCATTATGTCTATTTATTAGACATTAAGGTCTACCACTTAACACTATAAATAATCACTAGTATGAGTTAATTTTTTAAGAGATTTTTATTAATTGATTTACTATCGGAATAATTGAAGGGATAATGGGGTTTTTACTTTTTATGACTATCTTATTATTTTTAAGCTATTACCTCTCTCAATATTCCTTTGATCAAATCTGAATTGATCATTTTTACTTTTAGCAATTCGTCTTATTTATCAAACCCAAATAATAATGCGAATTTAATTATCAAAATGTTTTTTCTTTGTGTTATATAACCTTGAATATCAATTAACACAAATAATACTCTGAGTTCATTCTTATTTAATAAAATTGCCATGTTGCATTTTCACCATTAAATCCTATTGTATCTCTTATCTATATATAAGATAAGTGGATTTAAATATATAAGCGGATTTAAATAAATATTTCCTTGGATATCCCACAACATAGATTCAGTTTTGAAATAAAATAAAATCCGTGAAGCAGAATATTCCACTGATTTTGATTTTTTACAACCTCTTTAATTAGCTACAAGCAGATATGCAAGTGTGCTTCATCATGAAGCATGATTACCGATCATCACAGATGATCTTAGGGAAACCATAAATTTCAAATGAGAATAATATCTCATCTACTTTTATCTGTGCATTTTTAAGTGATTTTTTAAGCAGTCACTAAATAACAGATTTAAGTGTTTATCCAATCGAGACTGTTGCTTCCTGATGAGTTTTTGATCACTTTATGATTTTTGTGCTTCTGCATTATTCACCCAGATAAAAAAGCAGTTTATCTGAGTCATCTTTTAATCTCATTAGGAGTGGATCTCTTTTAATATTTATGCGGTTACACTATTCACTGCCAGCGATAGTAATACTGAAAAATCACTTTATTTTTTTGTGTCACCTAATCAGATAAATTCTATTTATCTGATTTAGTCAGAATTTTGTCTTGCAACTTAGAATTTGCCGCTATTAAGCATGAGTTAGTTACTATCGCCATATTTTCCAAAATAGCTCTTCTTTCTTTTCTTTCTATGAAACTTCATCTATACGAATATGTACATGAATTTCTTGGTGCAAGACCCAAGGTCTATAAAAAATAGATAACTAAAAATAGCTTCTTTTTACTAAGAAAAAAAACTTTTATAAAGTAGCATGTTAATCAGAAGATACTTTCCATGAGTGCTGACAACTATTGTTGATGGCTTAATATTTTTTAAAACGGAATATCATCATCATCGAAATCAATTGGGAACTCAGGTGATGTAAGTGGTGGAGTAGCTTTACTAGAATTGGAAGCAGGCGCTGACACATTACCACTAAACTGATGGGTTTCTTGTGGTTGTTGCTGCTGTGGTGCTTTCCCAAAAGTACCAGCTGGATTATTTTGTAAGACACCTTCTTGTAAGCCACCACCACGTGCACCTAACATTTGCATTGTACCAGAAATACTTACTATTACTTCGGTAATATATCGATCTTGTCCATTTTGATCTTGCCATTTACGAGTTTGTAGTGAGCCTTCGATGTAAATTTGTGAACCTTTACGCAAATATTCAGCTGCCACTTCTGCTAGCTTTCCAAAGATCACAACTCGGTGCCATTCTGTTTTTTCCCGCATTTCTCCACTTTGCTTGTCACGCCAACTTTCAGAGGTTGCCAGAGTAAGATTTGCAACCGCGCCACCATTTTGGATATAACGAATTTCAGGATCTTGTCCCAAATTGCCAATAAGCATGACTTTGTTAACACCTCTGCTGGCCATTCTATGCTCCTTATGAATTAATTTTTAATATTATTAATTTAACATGCTAATTTATTATTGAATATGGAAAACAAACTATTTTAATTTCATTGCTGGGTTTATGAAACACCTTAAAAAATTATATTCTAATTTTACTAAACTTTTTAAGTTTAACTATTAAATTCTAGAACATGATTGACTATGCTGTATATTCATATGGATACGCTAGCAAAGGTTGTTTCTTTTGTTGAAGAGTAATATTTGTAGATACAGCTGTATTTTAATTGTTATTCTTTTAAACAATCTTTTACATGCCAGGCTAGATAATTCTGTAATTAAAAACAACTAACACCATGGAATCTACTCAGCCATCCTTTTAATCAGCTAATATAACTATTCACATTTTAAATGTAAAATTCCTTATCAATAACTCTTTAATTATCCATCATCATTAGATGATAGTGACTAATTTTATGCTCTCTGGTAAAAGTTTTGTAGTATTCAGCCCAATCCAAGCAAAATGATGCACTATTTATCTATGATCGCCTCAAGAAAAAGGCTAATACACTCTGCATTAAACTCTTAAATAATCTCATCACTCAGATGACCTATCGATCTCGTACGATGAAGACCTCAATTCATTAATGGTTAAGGAAATTAAATTGCTCTTTAAGTGAAGAATAAAAGCCATTTATTATTGCTAATAAGCAGATAAAATCAGTTTATTAGATCTAATATAACTAAAAATTTTATCAAAGTGTGTATTTTTTGATCTAATTCAGTAATTTTAAAGACTTAATCTTAGATTTAGCTTAATAAGCATTATTTTTTAGTTATGCATTCTTTCTAACAAAAATTTTGTTGCCTGTTTATTAGTAAAGTATGAGCCTTAACAAAGAGTACACAACATATCCCAACACCATAGAATCAATTTGTATGTATCTTTTCATCAAAACAGCAAGAAATGCTTTTTTCCTGTTTTTTATGAGCAGTCATTTGCAATAACCTTCGCATATTTGCTAACAGTCTGCACTGTTTACATTTTAAGAAAAAACCATACTAAGCACCATTTTAAAATGCCATGCCAGAATATTGCTAATATAACGCAAGATCATCTCTTATTAAGTTAGTGTCTGCTACCTCCACTACTTAAGTCCAATGCTAATAGAAAATGATGTACAAGCATCCAGCCATGGCTAATGCAAGAGTTTTGATGCAGAGACCAGAGATGTTTAAAGTAGCGCTCAATGTATTTTACTCCATTTTAGGACAAGCCAACCTAATTTTGTATTTTTAGTAAAGTTACACTTTTCCAGTAACTTACGTGCTAACCATCAAGTAATGCCGCTACTGCTTTTTGACAAAACTTATACCCAAGAGATATCAAAGGAAAAACTAGTTGGATTTATCACCTTATAGATATGATGGATAACGCATAGCAACCAGATAACAGTGCATAGTTAAATTTGTTTAACTGCTCTTTTTTTTGAAAAACAGTTCACACTGTACAACAGTTTAATATCTAAACCGATATAGGTGATGGAGAGATGAGCCTTTTATGTTTAATTGACTTATCAAGTATAAGTATTCAAGGCACATAAGATACTAATTTCTATACCATGGTTGCGTGCCAACTGCAGCACAACGGCTGCTTGTGACGCGAAATAGGCCATTGAGTTGCTGTCAATTATTGTAAAAAAAAGATCAAAGAAGATTGGCATAATAAAAGTAATTTGTTCTCAGTCGCAATCAAGTAAAATATAAACCTTGCTGTGTTACTGATTAGTAATTTTAAAGCAACAACATGAACTATATGCTTTTAGAACTTAAAGTTCTGTCAGAAAAAAATAGCTTTTAGTGAGAATATTTAGTAAATGCATATCATGGCAGCCTAGGATAAAGACACATACGCACAAAGTTGCCGTAGGTAATAAGCATTCGCTCGACAGATAGTACTAGTCAACGAATTGACATTTTTACCATGCTTTTCAAGAAAGTTATTCCAGTCGTCATCAATGGTGAGAAAAGTTCAGTTAGGCGTGGTTGGTTATACATCTCGGTAAATTACTCTTTTGTCTATAGTGGTATCTTTCTTGAGAAATAAAAATCGTCATCCTGTCTGCATTCGGCAGATCTATATGCCAAGTTATCTTTATTTTTGTACATTGTGGCAAAAGAAGACTAGGATTATCACATGGTGACTATAGAGGTATTGAATTTATAAGCAAGCATGTTTTCAGTTATTATGGCCAATAAATTAAGTTTTATATCCAGCCTTATTTAACATTATCTCACATTGACCTTGGCGTTATTCAAAATCACATATTATCCTGATTAGATAGAGCTAGCTAATGCTTGTGTCTCAAGAAAAATCATGGATCGAGTGATTATGCATTGCATTATTGCCTCTTTTTGTACGCCATTTGTATGCAATGAAAAATTCAGTAAGTTTATCATTATTCATTTCTGCATGTCGCTTATAAAGCGCTTCGGATAAATAGACGCTTTAATAGAGGAAGTAGCGTTTTGTTTTTCTGATTTACCTGATTTATCCTTTCTGGTAGATTTTAATTCAAAATTATCTGTATGAATTCTTAAAATTAAAATATCACAAAATATAAAACAGCAATTAGATCATAAATATCACCGAAGCAACATGGCTGTGTGCTACTCACACCATAGTATGAGCTATATTCTTGCTTTTTATTTTAACCAACCTATGTTTCTAGCTTTTCTATGTGTGATATAATCATTATATTTAAATGATTCATGAAAAAACATTTCGTCGACTTCAAGAATACCACTTAATAATACATTTATATTACTATCCTCTCGATGAAACAAGGAAGTAGTGATAGCATCATGGAACACTATTTTTAAATCAATGCCTATTTATTTTGATAATTCTCATAAACTAAAGCTATTCAATATAGATAGCATATAACTAAACCATTTATCCTTGTGATATAGTTTCAGCAGAGTCTTTCTAGTAAGATTGTTAAAAGTTTTCCTTGAATTAAGCATTTTATAACAATACTGCTGTGTAATCATACCTAATGAATGTTCAAATCTGATAACATTTTAACTGTGAAAATGTTATCAGAATAAACTGGAATGAGCTGCTTCAATGCATGAGTGAATAAGTCGACATCATCTTATAGATGATCACTGAGCTAACTAATGAAATGCAACTTTATATTGGAATGGAATGAAAGAAAAAAGTCTATTTGATCTCTATATGACTATTTGCTTTTTCATAGCACATACTTTACATCAAAATTCTTTATATCGTATGAGGAATTTTACCAACAATCTTTGTCAAGATGCCAATATTCATTTACAAAAAATTGTGTGATAATAAGAAATTTTATTTTATTGTTTGAATATTTTTTAATCCTGGATGTTGTATATGGATAACATTGAAATTAGAGGTGCACGCACTCATAATTTAAAAAATATCAATTTAATTATTCCTCGCGATAAATTAATTGTTATTACTGGGTTATCTGGTTCAGGAAAATCTTCCCTGGCATTTGACACCCTATATGCAGAAGGTCAGCGCCGTTATGTTGAGTCACTGGCTGCCTATGCCCGGCAGTTTTTATCTTTAATGGAAAAACCAGATGTTGATCATATTGAAGGGCTATCACCAGCCATTTCAATTGAGCAAAAATCCACTTCACACAATCCACGCTCAACAGTAGGCACTATTACCGAGATCCATGATTATTTGCGTTTACTGTTTGCCAGAGTTGGTGAACCTCACTGTCCTAATCATGCTATTCCGTTAGCAGCACAGACAATTAGCCAGATGGTTGATAATGTCCTAATGTTGCCGGAAGGTAAGCGGCTAATGTTATTGGCCCCGGTGGTTAAAGAACGTAAAGGTGAATATATTAAACTACTGGATAATATTGTAGCTCAAGGCTATATTCGCGCTCGCATTGATGGTAAAGTGTGCGAGCTATCCGATCCACCAAAATTAGAACTACATAAAAAGCATAGCATTGAAGTAGTGGTTGATCGTTTTAAAATTCGCCATGATCTGGCACAACGGCTGGCAGAATCGTTTGAAATTACACTTGAGTTATCAGGCGGTACTGCGGTTATAGCTGATATGGATGACATGCAGGCTAACGAATTAGTTTTCTCTGCTAATTTTGCCTGCCCCATCTGCGGTTATAGCATAAACGAGTTAGAGCCTAGCATGTTCTCTTTTAATAATCCAGCAGGTGCTTGTAGTTCCTGTGATGGACTTGGGGTACAAAAATTTTTTGACCCAGAACGTATCATCCAAAATAAAGAAATTTCTTTAGCTTGCGGGGCAATACGCGGTTGGGATCGCCATAATTTTTATTACTTTCAGATGCTACAGTCATTAGCTAAATACTATAAATTTGATATTGAAGCCATATTTAGTTCATTAGATCCGACGATCAAGCAAGTGATATTATATGGCTCCAGCAAGGAAGTAATTGAATTTAAAGATCAAACTGATGGCGGATATGTTACAGTAAGGTGCCTTCCTTTTGAGGGAGTACTCCATAATATGGAGCGTCGCTATAAAGAAACCGAATCGATTGCAATTCGCAAGGAGTTAGCAACATATATCAATAATCGACCATGTATAGCTTGTCAAGGCAGCCGTTTACGGCGAGAAGCACATTACGTGCTTATTAACAATACCAACCTACCTGAAATTTCTGATTTTAGTATCGAGCATGCAATCGCATTTTTCCAAACGTTGAAGCTCAGCGGGCAGCGAGCACAAATTACGGAAAAAATTTTGAAAGAGATTAACGATCGGTTAAAATTCTTGGTTAATGTTGGATTAAATTATCTGACTCTCTCACGCTCAGTTGAAACCTTATCTTGTGGTGAATCGCAAAGAATTCGCCTAGCAAGGCAAATCGGTGCTGGTTTAGTTGGTGTCATGTATGTATTAGACGAGCCGTCAATTGGGTTACACCAACGAGATAATAACCGACTGTTACAAACTCTCATGCATTTACGTAATTTAGGGAATACGGTTATAGTTGTTGAACATGATGAAGATACAATCCGTGCCGCAGATCATATTATTGATATCGGCCCAGGCGCAGGTATACATGGAGGACGAATTGTTGCTCAAGGTAATCTAGACGATATTATTAGTAATCCAGATTCATTAACTGGTAAATACCTTACTGGTGAACGCAAAATTGCCATCCCACATAATCGAGTAGCTATCAATGCAAAAAAAAACCTAAAACTGATTGGTGCGCAAGGTAATAACCTAAAAAATATCACGCTGCAGGTACCTGTTGGCTTATTTACCTGTATTACCGGCGTTTCTGGCTCAGGTAAATCAACTCTAATTAATGATACGTTATTCCCAATCGCTCAACAACAATTAAATAAAGCTACTAATGCTACTCCAGAACCTTATACAGATATTGAAGGCTTACAGTATTTCGATAAAGTAGTTGATATTGATCAAACCCCGATCGGGATAACCCCGCGCTCTAATCCAGCCACCTATACTAGCGTATTTACTTCGATACGGGAATTATTTGCCGGTGTACCACAGTCTCGTGCGCGGGGTTATACACCAGGAAGATTCAGTTTTAATGTTAAAGGTGGTCGCTGTGAAGCCTGCTATGGTGATGGCGTGATCAAGGTTGAGATGCATTTTCTGCCTGATATCTATGTCCCCTGTGATCACTGTAATGGAAAACGCTATAATCGTGAAACGTTAGAGATCAAATATAAAGGCAAAAATATTCACGAAATGTTAGAAATGACTATTGAAGAAGCGCGTGAATATTTTACTGCTATCCCGTCTCTATCGCGTAAATTACAAACATTGATCGACGTTGGACTTTCCTATATTCGTTTAGGCCAATCAGCAACAACCTTATCTGGGG
>JBHEQW010000007.1:0-57470 GCA_046530935.1 Arsenophonus sp. | reverse complement strand
GGTGTCATATCAATAAAATCTATAACAATTAGTCCACCCAAATCACGTAACCGTAATTGACGGGCAATTTCATCAGCAGCTTCTAAATTGGTATTGAATGCGGTTTCTTCAATATCACAACCACGGGTTGAGCGTGATGAATTAATATCGATAGCAGTTAATGCTTCAGTTGTGTCGATAACCAGCGCACCACCTGATGGTAAACGAACCTCACGTTGAAAAGCAGATTCAATTTGTGACTCGATTTGATAGTGGCTAAAAAGTGGAACATCTCCACTGTAATATTTGATTTTACTTGAGAAATCCGCACGACCAATCGCTTCAATATGATGACGAGCCATTTCGACAATTTTTGCATTATCAATTAATATTTCACCAATGTCAGGACGCAGGTAATCACGAAAAGCCCTTACTATGACGTTACTTTCTTGATGAATAAGGAAAGGTGCTGCTCGGGTTTCCGCTGCTTTTTTTATTGCTTGCCAATGTTTAAGACGATACTGCAAATCTTGCTGTAGCGCTTCTGCAGATTTACCTATACCAGCAGTACGGACAATTAATCCCATACCATCGAGTATTTCTAATGATGATAATGCCTCTTTCAGTTCTGTGCGGTCTTCTCCCTCAATACGTCGCGATATTCCACCTGCACGAGGGTTATTTGGCATTAAAACAAGATAGCTGCCAGCTAAACTTATAAAAGTCGTTAGCGCTGCCCCTTTATTTCCTCGTTCTTCTTTATCAATTTGGATAATAACTTCCTGTCCTTCTTTTAAAACATCCTTTATATTTGGGCGACCATTTGGTTGGTAATAGCTAGGGAAGTATTCACGTGCAATTTCTTTAATTGGAAGAAAGCCGTGTCTTTCTGATCCATAGTCAACAAATGCTGCCTCCAAACTAGGTTCTATACGAGTAATTTTACCCTTGTAAATATTTGCTTTTTTTTGTTCGTGTCCTGGATTTTCAATATCTAGATCATAAAGACGTTGCCCATCAACAAGAGCAACGCGCAACTCTTCTTGTTGAGTTGCGTTAATTAACATTCTTTTCATTATAAGTACTCATTATTCTACTAAGTCAAAAAAGTTGCGACTAAAAATGGTTAGTATTGACATATAGTTTTGTGACGTTTTACAAAGTCGTTAAATTAGATTGTACGATTGCTGTTGTAGGTTGTATTGAAACGCAATTTTTTTGTGAAACCAGTTTAAATAAAATGCTTCATTCTTAAATTAGCATTGAATAATTTATTTTTGATTTTACAGACCGTCTTACACCATTGTTGCGTTTATGTGTCATCAAAAATAGATCGATCTTAAATTACGCCAACGCTTGTTTTAATAACCATTATAGAGATTTTTCATTATTCCATTGCTTATGGGTAGATATCAAGATAACTTTTGCTGTTTATTATGTTTTTATAGATAAAAAAATGTAAAAAAAATACATTTGACACAGAAAATAAGAAAATTTAAAAAAAGTTGAAATAAGGTACAATAATATTCGGTCAACTATATTTAATAACCTCAAATGTTAAGAACATATTATAATTAGATAATGAAAATACAGAATCAGGTTCAATTTATTACTATCGATAATGATGAAGCAGGCCAACGTATTGATAATTTTTTATTAACACATTTAAAAGGTGTTCCTAAAAGTAAAATTTACTGCATTATTCGCAAGGGTGAACTAAGAATAAATAGCGGCAGAATCAAACATGAATATAAAATTCAAGCAGGCGATTTAATTAGGATTCCACCAGTTTGGCAGGTGGAAACCCAACGGAATATTATTTCGGCTAAATTTGATAAAGTAGCAGAACTCATAAATTATATACTTTATGAAGATGAACATCTGTTGGTTTTGAATAAGCCTTCATGTATGGCTGTGCATGGCGGTAGTGGAATAAATTTTGGCGTTATTGAAGCTTTACGCACATTACGTCCTAAAGCACGTTTTTTAGAACTTGTCCATAGATTAGATTACGAAACATCTGGTGTTTTATTAATAGCAAAAAAACGTCCAGCTCTTAGGGAATTACATCAACAGTTACGTCTAAAAAAAATGCAAAAACAGTATCTTGCACTAGTAAAAGGACAATGGCCACAACACATGAAAGTTATTCAGACACTTTTATTAAAAAGTATTTTACAAAGCGGTAAACGGATAGTAAAAGTCGCCGATGATGGTAAATATTCAGAAACACATTTTAAAATTGAAGAACCTTTTTCTAATACTACATTAGTTAATGCAACTCCAATAACAGGAAGAACACATCAGATCAGAGTACATGCACAATATGCAAAGCATCCTATTGCGTATGACCATCATTATGGTGATCGCTATTTTAATCAACAATTAACAATTACAGGTTTAAAACGGCTTTTTTTGCATGCCAGTTCATTAATGTTTATCCATCCAGCCAGTGGGGAAAAATTAACTTTCAAGGCCCCTTTAGACCAACAACTTAAAAGTTGTTTGGCAACATTACGTAAACAACATAAGTAAATAATAATAAGTAGTTCTGTAGTTCTGTAGTTCTGTAGTTCTGTAGTTCTCTATATATACTGATATAATTATTTAACTATCTGTTTTCAACAAATAATCAATATTTAGTGATTATAAAAGGCAATTATGATATCTGTGTCACGTTAAAATATGAACGTTGTGGAAAAAATTTTAACCACCATGTTCATGTAACTTATTGTTTTAGTACTGTCATTGGAGGATTAAAGTATTTTGTTATTACCTAAAAAGCATAAGTCAACAATTACTAAGTGATTAATTTGGTGAAATAAATTTGCCAGTAATGATTGAAGATGAAATAATTCTTTTTTTCCGCTGATTACGGTTCATAACTCTGAAGACTATGAAGTGTTCTATGCTGTCATGGTTTTTATAAGTGTTCCATAACGAACCAAAAAACCTAAATATCCTTTTACCGTATTAACTTGTTTAAGAAAAACTACTTCAGGAGTAATGTCAATGGCAGTACAACAAAATAAACCAACTCGTTCTAAACGAGGTATGCGTCGCTCACATGATGCATTAATAATTACCGAAGTCTCGGTAGATAAAACTTCTGGTGAAACCCATTTGCGTCATCATGTAACTGCTAATGGTTATTATCGTGGCTCTAAGGTTATCAATAAATAGTTGTTATATTAATAATTAAACAATTAATACCTTGGCTAGTTTAACCTTAGCATTAGATGCGATGTGTGGGGACAATGGTCCCAGTATTATTGTGTCTGCTGCATTACAGGCACTCGTTTCTAACCCACAGTTAAAATTATTACTGGTCGGCATTCCTGAAATTTTAAACCAATTGCTTGCAGATCAACATGCTGAACTGTGTGATAATTTACAAATTATTCCTGCTAAGTATGGTATTACTAATAATATTAATCCATTACAAGCAATTAGAAAAAGTAAGGGCTCGTCAATGCGTATTGCTTTAGAATTAGTGAAATCTGGTCAGGCTCAAGCGTGTATTAGCGCTGGGAATACTGGTGTACTTATAGGGTTAGCAAAACTTATATTAAAAACAATAAATGGTATTAAAAGACCAGCGTTGACAACGATTTTACAAAATCAAAAACATGGTAAAACCGTCGTACTTGATTTGGGAGCTAATATTAAGTGCAATACTCAAATGTTACTACAATTTGCCTTAATGGGAGCAGTCATGGCTGAAGAGGTTGCTAATATAATCAATCCACGAGTAGCCTTATTGAATATTGGCGAAGAGGAAAGTAAAGGCTTAGATAATATCCGCGAAGCAGCCTCAATATTAAAAGTAACACCTTCTATTAATTATATCGGTTATCTAGAAGGTAATGAGTTATTAACTGGTAAAGCTGATGTATTCGTTTGTGATGGCTTTGTAGGAAATGTAACGTTAAAAACAATGGAAGGGGTGATACGCGTTATTTTATCCTTAGTTAAATCTTCAACTACAGAAAATAAGATCTCATCCTGGCTGATAAAGTTGATTAAGCCATGCTTACAGAAGCGTATCTTAAAACGTTTTGGGTACCTAGATCCAGATCAATATAATGGTGCTTCACTTTTAGGATTACACGGCATTGTAGTTAAAAGTCATGGAGCCGCAAACCAAAAAGCATTTAAGGCTGCAATTGAACAGGCAATTCAAGCAGTAGAAAAGCAAATTCCTTATAGAATTTCAACTCGCTTGAATACCTTACTACCAAAAAGTAAGAGTGATTAAAGCAAAATGTATACAAAAATCTTAGGTACTGGCAGTTATTTGCCTGTACAGATTCGTACGAATGCTGATTTAGAAAAAATGGTAGATACTTCTGATGAATGGATAACCACTCGAACAGGAATTAAAGAACGCCGCATTGCAACAGGAAAAGATAACGTATCTACAATGGGGGCTAACGCTGCACAAAAAGCGTTAGCAATGGCTGATATCAAAGCTAATGAGATTGATTTAATTATTGTAGCAACAACTTCTTCAACCCATGCTTTTCCTAGTGCAGCATGCCAAATTCAGCAAATATTAGGCATTAAAAACTGTGCCGCATTTGATGTTTCTGCTGCCTGTGCTGGGTTCACTTATGCACTAAGCATTAGTGATCAGTTTATTAGAACAAAGATGGCGAAGAAGGGATTAATTATTGGTTCGGATGTATTATCTAAAGTATTAGATCCAAATGATCGTAGTACACTTATTTTATTTGGTGATGCAGCAGGTGCAATCATTGTCGGTTGTTCACAAGAGCCAGGGATTTTATCAACCCATTTACATGCCAATGGCAATTATAGTGATTTGTTAACTTTACGCCATCAAAAAC
The DNA here is from genome assembly GCA_046530935.1 of Arsenophonus sp. Classification (GTDB taxonomy): domain Bacteria; phylum Pseudomonadota; class Gammaproteobacteria; order Enterobacterales; family Enterobacteriaceae; genus Arsenophonus. Next base: position 52,641 of record JBHEQW010000007.1, on the reverse strand, counting down.
ATAGTAAATGCTCAGAACCAACTTATGTAATAATGGCAGGTAATGAGGTTTTTAAGATTGCGGTGAAAGAGTTAGCTAATATTGTGGATGAAACATTAAAAAAAAATGCACTAGATAAATCAGAATTAGATTGGTTAGTCCCTCATCAAGCTAATTTACGGATTATTCAAGCAACCGCAAAAAAACTGAGCATACCAATGCATAAAGTTGTTATTACGCTGGATAGACACGGTAATACTTCAGCGGCTTCAGTACCAACAGCGTTTGATGAAGCAGTTAGAGATGGCCGTATACAACGAGGAAAAATGGTGTTGCTTGAAGCCTTTGGTAGCGGTTTTACTTGGGGTTCAGCCCTACTTCGTTTTTAACTTATACAGGAAAATAAAAATGTATAATTTTGCAATGATCTTTCCTGGCCAAGGTTCTCAATCTATTGGGATGTTAGCTAATCTAGCAAAAGAGTTTGAAGTAATAGAGAAAACATTTGCTGAATCTTCTAATGTCTTAGGATATGATTTATGGGATTTAGTCCAAAATGGCTCAGAAAAAGAATTAAATAAAACTTGGAAAACGCAGCCAGCACTTTTATCCGCATCCGTGGCAATTTTCCGAGTATGGCAGAAAAAAAAAGGCAAAATACCAACATTAATGGCAGGCCATAGTTTAGGTGAATATTCTGCATTGGTCTGTGCAGATGTCATTGATTTTAAATCAGCTGTTAAATTAGTAGAACTACGCGGGCAATTAATGCAAGAGTCTGTACCAGAAGGGATGGGTGCTATGTACGCAATTATTGGTTTGAATAATGAATCAATATTAGCATCATGCCAGCAAGCTACTCAAGGTCAAGTGGTTTCTATAGTTAATTTTAATTCTCCTGGACAGGTTGTTATTGGAGGTGAAAAAAGTGCTGTTGAAAGAGCAGCAGCCTTATGTAAGGCCGCCGGTGCAAAACGTACTTTGCCATTGACTATTAATGTACCTTCACATTGTGCATTAATGAAGCCAACAGCAAAAAAATTAGCAGAAGCATTAAAAGCAGTTGTGTTCAATAAACCTAACATCGCTATTATAAATAATGTTGATGTTAAAATAGAAAATTCAGTAGAAGGGATTAGGCATGCTTTAGTTAGGCAGCTGTATAATCCTGTACGTTGGGTTGAAACCATCGAATTCATGGCTAAGCACGGGATCGTGCAACTACTAGAAATAGGGCCAGGCAAAATATTGACTGGGTTAACTAAGCGTATTGTGAGCACGATTAATTCGGTAGCAATTAATGATACAGCATCATTAAACGCGGCATTAATAAATAATTGAGGAAAACATGAATTTTGATGGAAAAATAGCCTTGGTGACTGGAGCAAGTCGTGGCATCGGACGATCAATAGCTGAACTGCTGGCTGAACGTGGTGCAAAAGTAATTGCTACTGCTACAAGCCAAGAAGGTATTAAGGCTATTAGTAGCTATCTTGGTGATAAAGGTAAAGGTTATCTCTTGAATGTTACAGATACTGAATCTATTGATAGCACTATAGCTAAAATTTATGAAGAATTTGATGAAATTGATATATTAGTTAATAATGCAGGTATTACCAGTGATAATCTATTGCTAAGAATGAAAAAAGAAGACTGGAGCAGGGTTATTGATACAAACTTAACTTCGATTTTTAGTCTATCAAAAGCTATAATGCATTCAATGATAAAAAAACGGTATGGTCGCATTATCTCTATTGGTTCAGTAGTCGGCACATTAGGTAATGCTGGACAGGCAAATTATGCAGTGTCTAAAGCAGGTGTTATCGCTTTTAGTAAATCGTTAGCGCGTGAAGTAGCTACCCGTGGTATTACTGTGAATGTTGTTTCACCTGGTTTCATAGAAACCGACATGACTCGAGCATTGACAGATGAACAGCAAGCAGGCATTTTAGCTACTATTCCTGTTGGGCGGCTCGGCAATGTAAAAGAAATTGCCAGTGCTGTAGCATTTTTAGCTTCTGATGAAGCATCTTACATCACTGGTGAAACATTACATGTCAATGGTGGCATGTGTATGATTTAAAAAACTAATGAATCATTTGTATGGTTAATGCTAAAATATAGGGTATATTAATGCAAAATCAGATTAGGAATAGCCAGGATTCGGTTTTACCTTTCCTGTATCTAAACTACGAAAACCATCGTGAAAACGAGTTTTAATAGGAATTAAAATAGTATGAACACTAAAGACCAAGGTGTTGAGAACAATAATATTGAAGACCGTGTTAAGAAAATAATTGCGGAACAGTTAGGTGTTAAAGAAGATGAAGTTATAAATAATGCTTCATTTGTTGAAGATTTAGGTGCAGATTCTCTTGACACTGTTGAACTAGTAATGGCATTAGAAGAAGAGTTTGATACCGAAATTCCTGATGAAGAAGCGGAAAAAATCACGACAGTTCAAGCAGCTATTGATTATATTCATAGCCACAGCTCATAAAGCCATAAATCTAATCATAGATAGCTTTTATGCACATATTCAGGCGGTCAAAATCGATCGCCTATATTTCACCAAAATTTATTCCTTTTTCTGTAAGATGGCCCTGTCTAAACGTTCACTAGTTGTAACCGAATTAGGAATGTTCTGTCAACTCTGTTTACAATAGAAGCTAAATCATCTTTTGAATGCTATTTTGAATGCCATATGTGCTGGATAGCACTTTTCATCAGCCTTATCAAGCATTTAACATTAAAACAATATCATATAAGCGCAAGTCTAGTGGTCTAGTTAAAGATTTTAATTATAATTATTAGCATCTTTCAGCGAAAGATAGATCTTTTTATTGAAAATGATCTTGCTGCTGCTAAATAAGTCATCAAATATGTAGGTATAAAAATCATAGAATAAATGCGCCTCGTGTTGGCCAGGAAATTGGTTCTAGCATTGGCAGATTAGGCTCCCAATCCAGATTAGGCTCCCAATCCAGAAAAACCTTGCTAGTCTACTCAGTAGACTAGCACGCGTCAAGTAAACTCATTTTTATTCTTTTAACCATTATCAATATAATGGTTGAATAATTAAGTATTATTTTTGATTGTAAAGATCCAATTATCTTCATTGCTACTTCTTGCACTTCAAAAGTGCATAACATTGCAGTAGTACCATCAGCATACTGAAACAGGAATGGCTTGAAGAGCAGCTGATAACATGGTATACTCATATCAGGGAAAATAATCCAATTTTCCTACTGTAATGATTATCGCCATCACTGAGCATGGACGTAAAGAGCGCGTTACTGTCAAAGATTCTTATAGAAGGTTAGACGCTAACTGAGCCGAACTTCTGAATGACCAGCTAGCACGTGATTTAACCATATTTTTCTGGCTTGCTACAGGAACACACTGGTACCTTTATTTTTTGGACTACAATGGCAAAAATTTTTCTGGAACTCTACAAAGACATACAAGAAAAAGCCAAGTCTGATCTGCCAGTAAAAGGAAGTCTGCTCTAGCTAGCAGAAAGCGGTGATACGTACCGCTAATAACGCCATTGATATTTTGTTTGCAATGTTTTTAGCGAAGTATCATTCAGCAATGAAGAGGCTTTAGAAAGCTCCAGAAGAAGTGCTGGCACTCTACAACTTCCACTCATTAAAATTGATATCAATAAGAACGACAAATTCCATTAAATCGGCTTTTACAAGAATGATACTACAGAAAGCTGACGCATAAAAAACTGCAGTTTGAGAAAATAATCCTTTTTAATGGCATTTGAGCTACTCTACTCTGATCAGAAAAGCCAGAGTAAACTAATGAGATTTTGACCTGCTTGTTTCTACTGGCAAATAACCTTAAATGTAAGGATGGAAAACAGATTCATGAAGCATGATAGTATAAAGTATAGCCTGTATGACCCGCTATACATAGTTGATAATTTTATAAAAACACATCAATTTAAGTTAAAATAAAGTATTCTCACAGATATATGATAATATATATCATCATATATATATTATCATATATATATTATAAATGATGAAGTTTTAATAAAACTGTAGCAATAAATTGTATGTATTTAACTTTACTAAAAAGTTAACATGATGATATGCTTGATTAATGGCGAACAACTAAATAATGTTTCTGTAATGGATAGAGCCGTTCAATTTGGTGATGGATGTTTTACAACAATTCGTGTGGTTGGACATCAATTAGCCTTATTGTCACATCACATTTCTCGCTTACAAAAAGGAGTTAAACAATTATTTTTACCTACCCCAGATTGGCAAAAATTAGCTGCTGATCTAAATAAGATAGCGCAATTGAATAAAAAAAAATTAGCTGTTATTAAAGTTATTATTAGCCGTGGTGAAGGTTGGCAAGGGTATAGTATAGCTGGCCTCAACAAAGCAACAGTCATTATTTTATTAACTGATTACCCAGCTATTTATCTAAAACAACGACAAATAGGTATTGATTTAATCTTGAGTAAAATACCTGTAAATAACAACTGTTATTTGGCTGGCATTAAACATTTAAACCGTTTAGAGCAAATATTGATAAAACAGCAAATTGAATCATTGAATGTTGATGAAGCTATTGTAACAGATACTAATGGTATATTAATTGGGTGCTGCGCAGGAAATGTTTTTTTACGTAAAGGAAAAGAAATTTATACGCCAAATTTAAATCAGGCTGGTGTTGAAGGTGTAATGCGTAAACAAGTTATTGCAAGTTTATCTGATACTGATTATGAACTTTTTTATATCAGCGACTATCCTAATATATTGACGCATAGCGATGAGGTGATCATTACTAATGCTTTAATGCCAATATTATCAGTTAATCGTATTTTAACTCACCCAAATAAACAACCACTATTACACTATTATTCTCGTGAATTATTCAATTATCTTTTGCCGTATTGTTTAAGGTTAAATTAATATTAATTAATTTTAATTGTGTAATATTAGACAATGAGGGTTAAATGAAATATGCGAGACGAATATTATGGTTGATTATTTTTTTATTAATGTTGAGTGGCTATATTATCTATATATTTTACTCTCAGATACAAAATTACGCTGATACTGCTATTAATATTCATGAAAGAACAATTTTTACTTTACCAGCAGGCACAGGACGAGCAGAATTAGAATCATTGTTAACAGAACAAAAAATAATAAAATCGACTAATAAATTTCAATACTTACTAAGATTGGAACCAGAATTAGCTCAATTTAAAGTAGGGACATATCGATTAAATCCTGGCATCTCTTTGCGGGCAATGTTGGAAATATTTTTTGCTGGTAAAGAAGCACAATTTAGCTTGCTGTTTATTGAAGGCTCTTGCTTCAAAGATTGGGAAAAAGTATTACATCAAGCACCTTACTTAAAACAAACTGCTGATAAACTAGCACATCAACTAGGGTTACCGTCTGATCAATCACTAGAAGGATGGTTTTATCCAGACACCTACTATTATACAGCAGAAGTGAGCGACATTGATATATTAAAGCGTGCACATCATAGAATGATAACAACTCTTGAATATGAATGGCAAGGGCGTGCATCAAATTTGCCGTATAAAACGCCATATGAAATGTTAATTATGGCTTCAATTATTGAAAAAGAAACTGGGATTGATATAGAAAGAGCTAAAGTAGCATCAGTATTTATTAATCGATTAAATAAAAAAATGCGGTTGCAAACAGATCCTACTGTTATATATGGTTTAGGTGATAAGTATCGAGGTATTCTTTATCGTAGTGATATAAATAAGCTGAGTCCTTATAACACTTATTTGATTGTTGGGTTGCCACCTTCGCCAATTGCTATGCCAAGTAAAGCTTCAATTAAAGCTGCTGCTCATCCTGATAAAACCGATTATTTTTATTTTGTTGCAACAGGTAATGGTGGGCATATTTTTACTACCAATTTTAATGATCATAATCATGCAGTTAAACATTATCGTCAGATAAAAAATAAAAATAAATGAAAAGTCATTACATAGTTATTGAAGGTCTTGAAGGCGCAGGAAAAACTACTGCTATAAAAACAGTTCTAAAAACACTTGCCAAAGCAGGAATAATTGAGATTGATTTTACTCGTGAGCCAGGAGGAACACCGTTAGCAGAAAAATTGCGTCAATTAATTAAGCATAGTATTGCAGAAGAAAAAGTTACTGATAAAGCGGAACTATTAATGCTTTATGCTGCGCGTATTCAATTAATTGAAAATATTATCAAGCCTGCTCTTGCAAAAGGAAGATGGGTCATTGGTGATCGACATGATCTCTCATCACAAGCATATCAAGGCGGAGGACGTGGGCTTTCTTCCAAATTAATGCAAGTATTACGCAATACTATACTGGATGATTTTAGACCTGGTCTAACATTATATCTTGATATAGATCCAGCTCTTGGCTTACAAAGAGCGCGTAAGCGTAGCGAACTAGATCGGATTGAAAAAGAGTCATTAGGCTTTTTTAAACGAACTCGTCAGCGCTATCTTGAATTAGCAGCAGAAGATGACACAATTATCACAATTGATGCTAACAAATCACTAGAAGAGACACAAAAAACAATTCACCAAGCATTATCAAATTGGTTAAAAAATCAAGGGATGTAAAATGAACTGGTATCCATGGCTAAATCATGCATATAGACAGATAATCACTCTCCATCAGAAGAAGCAAGGACATCATGCGTTGCTATTACATGCTAATATTGGAATGGGAAGTAATTCACTTATTTATGCTATTAGCCGCTGGCTGATGTGCCAACAGCCGGTTGGCATGAAAAGCTGTTTGGATTGTCATAGCTGTCAACTGATGTTAGCTGGGACACATCCAGATTGGCATATAATTACCGCTGAGAAAGATAAAAATACGATAGGCATTGAAAGTATTCGTTATTTAACTGATGTTTTAGGTACTCATGCACAGCAAGCTTGGCCAAAAATTATTTGGTTTCCTGAGGTTGAAGCACTAACAGAAGCAGCTAGCAACGCATTATTAAAGACTCTAGAAGAACCGACAAATAACACCTATTTTTTTTTAGAGTGCCGGAATACATCTGTATTGCTAGCCACATTACATAGTCGATGTTTTTATTATTACCTTTCAGTACCAGAGCAAAAAACTACGATTTCTTGGTTACAAAAACAAAAAATACCGCTAGCATTAGTTGATATTGAAACCGCAATAAAATTGAATGCTGGGGCACCTATTGCCGCCTTAACACTCTTACAGCCAGAAAATTGGCTAAAAAGAAAGCAATTTTGCCAATCATTAATGCAACATTTATCAACTAAGACACTTTTAACTTGGTTACCTGAATTGGATCAACCAGACGCTGCATGTCGGATCAGCTGGCTTATAAGCCTATTGTTAGATGCAATAAAATATCAAAAGCAAGCAGGTAATTATTGTGTTAATCAGGATAAATCATCTTTAATTACTAAATTAGCTGCTATCAACTCTGTTGATGTCTTATTAAAAAGCGCTATTGAATGGCAAAATTGCCGTCATCAATTAATGTCAGTGATGGGATTGAATCAGGAATTACGATTGACATCTCAGTTAATTAACTGGCAAAACATACTTAATCAGCATAATTAAAAGAGTTTATTATGTTTTTAGTCGATTCACACTGTCATCTCGATTGTTTAGATTATAAAAATAAACATAAAAATATAGATGATGTTATCACAAAAGCGATAGATAATGATGTAAAATATATTTTAGCTGTCTCAACAACTTTGCCAGGCTTTATTAGCATGAAAAAGCAAATTGGGCTGCGTAACAATGTGGCTTTTTCATGTGGCATCCATCCGCTTGAACTTACTGAAGATTGCGATTTTGATGAACTTGTATCTCTAGCTTCATGTAGCGAAGTTGTTGCATTAGGTGAAACTGGTTTGGATTCTCATTGCCAAAATGAAAATCCAAAATTACAACAAACATCTTTTCGCAAACATATTCGTATAGGTTGTCAATTAAATAAACCTGTTATTATTCATACCAGAGAAGCCAAGCAAGATACCTTAAGGATATTAAAGGAAGAACAGGTTGGTAATTGCGGTGGAGTTTTACACTGTTTCACTGAGGATGATGAGATGGCTAAAGCATTATTAGATTTGGGGCTTTATATCTCATTTTCCGGCATAATAACATTTCGTAATGCCGAACAGATCCGCCAGGCTGCACGTATGGTACCATTAGATCGTATTTTGATTGAAACTGATTCTCCTTATCTGACGCCTGTTCCACATCGCGGTCAAGAAAATCAACCAGCTTATATAAAATATATAGCACAGTTTTTAGCTCAATTAAAAAGTGTCGATCTTGAAGAAATTGCGCAAGTTACAACAAAAAATTTTTGTGATCTTTTTCATTTAAACCATAAAACATAATTAAATGGATTGATCTTAAAAATAGATTTAAACGATGAAATTATGACAGAAGAAACAATTTTTACTAAAATTATACGTGGCGAAATTCCAGCTGATATTGTTTATCATGACAATTTAGTCACGGCGTTTAGGGATAAAAAACCACAAGCACCAGTCCATATTTTAATTATTCCTAATATTTTAATTTCAACCATCAATGATGTGAAGCCTGAACATGAACAAATGTTAGGCCACATGATTACGATCGCGGCAAAGATAGCAAAGCAAGAAAATATTGCTGATGATGGCTACCGTTTAATTATGAATTGCAATCAACATTCCGGGCAAGAAATTTTCTATATTCATATGCATTTAGTAGGAGGTCATCCTTTAGGACCATTGTTAACAAAAAATAATAGATAAAATCTAAACTGCTAGTTTATTGATAAATCTATAAAATAACAGTTTAGATTAATATTTATATACATATACATGCTTGGTTATTCAGTTATACCATGCAATTTAAGGTATAGAGGAGAAGAGTAAATGAGCCGCGTTTTTCTACTTATGATTGTGATATTCATCTTAGTTGGTTGTTCATCGATAACGACTAAAAAACCAGTAACTGCTGTTACAATAGAATCTACTGAACAACCTACTAAGCAACCACCAACAGCAATATCTTCAGATACTGTACCGAAGATACCAAAATTAAAAACAATCAATTGGTCAACAGCAATTGTTTCTTTAGCTAATCAATTGGCACAAGCCCCTGGGGTTGAATCAGGCAAGGTTTTATTAATTGATTCAATAAAAAATAATACAAATATATCAATTCAATCAACCGATGCTATTATTAATATAGTCAATAATCAACATGTATTTAAATTAGTTCCACAATATGTGGTGGCAAATGCACGCAAGGCACTTGGATTATCCAAAGAAGACAGTTTAGTTACGCGAAGTAAAGCTATCGGATTAGCTCGTTATGTGCAAGCTGATTATGTATTATATTCGGTGATTTCTGGCAATCAACAACAAAGTGAAATTGAAATGCAATTAATGGCAGCTCAAACAGGTGAAATCCTCTGGTCTGGATCAGATCAGATTGAATAAATTAAAGAAAGCACTTATTATAGTGTTATTAAAAACATATCTAACAATACCACGTAATAAGTAATAGAATTAAAGCATTATCAAGATCTAGTAGTAGAAATTTTTCTCTTAAAAAAACCTACCAACCAAATATTAAATTGATTGCTAGTTTTACAGTAAAAATAAGCAGGATACTTGGCATTTTATCAGCAAAAACAGCGTAAAATATTGAATCAACTTACTTAGTTTATTGTTATTGATGCTCTCCAAATGGATTAGTGGATAGTAATGATTAATTACTATTAGTAATAGAATAGATGGAATGTTAAAAATAGTTACTTATACATTCCTATCCATTGCTAGAATTATATTAAGCATTAAATCGCATACTAGCATTATTACATTTATATCCATAATCTGGTTGGTCACTTCAACTCAATCAGCATTTAGCTTGATTACTGGCATTATGCCATTAACTCAGGCAATCTAACCAACATAGTTTGTTAAGTTTGCAGCAATTCTTTTAAGATGCAAAACAACTTAAAAGAAGTAAAAAAAAGTACTTCTCCTCATCTTAATATTAATATCCATAATGGAAATGTTCTATTAGCTAATAATAGAGTCTTTAAACTATTGAATTATAGAAATATGCTGCTGATTATGATTTGGCATTTGCTCTGGCATGGTTATTTTCGACAAGCAGTTGTGCTAAAAATATACAAAATCGATTTTGTCAAAAAATATTGTTAATAATTACATACTTATACTAATTTTTATAAATTAAAACAGTAAATTGTGTTGTAGAAACCATGAGTTAATTGCTAAATTCAGGAAGATAAGATATATGGTTTTTTAAATAATTCAGATTTAACTTTGAATTAATCTTTTATGAGTTATTAGCAAATCTTGTGTATATGTAACACGCTCAGAATACATCTACTCTAATGCTTCGTGAATGTGTTCTCCACTCTTAAATTTGCTGTTGTTTATCAGCAGCGAAAGAAGGGCAAGTAGTGGGGTCCAAAATCCTATTTAACCGAGTCTAACTTTTCTAAGCAGACTGAAGCAGTTTAAATGCCATTAAAATAATTGTTTTTCTTGAAGCACACTTCTTTTTGATCTTTATTCAGCTTCTTCATAGCTGCAATGAGATACTTTGCTGAAAACATTGCTAACAAAACATTAAATGGTTTATTAGACGCATCATAGAGCGCTACTGCTAGCCAAAAGCCAACAGTCAGCCTTAACTTTTATTTGCATGCCCTTGGGGAATAAAACCAGTATTATTAGCGGTTTTCTGTACCAAATAGCGTTGATGCTCCGTATCCGGAAGTATCTTGCCCATTGCATTCTAAAAATAAAGTCCACTATTTCCTTGTAGCAACCCTGAGAGATACTGTTAAGCCATGCCTGCTCACAGAAAATTAAGAAATTCGCTCAACTATTTAACTTTGACTTTCGATAAGTATTTTAGACAGTAACTAGATCCTTACGTCACGCTTAACTAACCAAAATAATAATCAGCAGGTAAAGGTGATCTATATTCCCACTCATATTAATATATATGACATCGGCCTGGAAATAAACGTAGCGCGTATTTCTTAAATTATACAGAGAGCATATTTACTGTTCTCTTAAAGAGATTACTCTTTCAATATCATGATGCTACTACTGCAGATAGACTATCTGTTTTTTTAGCCAGAAAAAGAGGTCCAATTGAGCTTCGTAAAAATCAGCGTTGCAGATACCTCGCAGGTACACATATGATTTAGTAATTCTTCAAAGTTTTTTGCATGCTTCAGATAAGGCTCTAGAGTAAGGAAGTATTAAAGCATATTCTGTTTCCGTTGCTATCTCCTGATCTTATCCACTTTAATTTCAACATAGCTAATGTTAATCTGCACAGTTCGCTTCGCCAAATAAAAATTGGGAACTACGGCTCGCCATGGAAACAAGCATCACACCTCGAAGTGATGGATTCAGCCTGGGTTGTTGTAGCATATCTTCTCAAGCTAAGCATCAATAACAATAGCTATCAGGTGCCACACTGACAGGCATTACAGATGAATTCATGTAAGAAATCACAAGCAATATCTATCTTTCTCGTATACATCTCTAGGATACTCTTTCCCATGGCAATCATTTATCTATTATTAAAATCATTCATGAAATTAATTAGCATGGATAAGCCACAATCCTCGAAACTTCATATAACAAAATATAAATAATTTATCTTTCATAAGCTATAATGGAACTGTACTACATAATACTAATTAGGAATAATTCCTGATTATAAAATCAAACATATCAATGCAAATTGATATTAAGCCATTTACCAGAATTGATATCATCTCTTTTAAGCTCATCTTCTTCTATACGCGTTCATTAAATCTCTCTGCCATACAATTCGTTTGAGGATATATCAGCGATGTAAAATTTGTATTCATATGGTTATGAAATTGAATTGCTCTTTAAGTGAAGGCTAAAATCCCATCGCATTTTGCTAAAAGTCGATAAAATTGCTTTAGTGATAAGTCTATATTATAAATGAAAATTTCATCTGAGTGCTATTCTTTAATCTAATGCACTAATTTTAGAGATATTAGCTATGAGTTAAGGCTTAATAATCTTTGTTTTTTTATTTTGTGAATTCTTTCTAACAATAATTCAGTTACATCTTTTCCAAGATGGCTGAGCCTCTATAAAAACTAGCCTGTTGACACAGCACATAGAATGCATTTATATTATGGTCTATAACCATGAATTTTTCATTAAAAAGTCGGACACACACAAATTTTTCTAGCTTTTTGCAAGTTATCATCTCCATCCATGGCCTTATACACACTATATGCCTTTGGTAATTATACAGACTATATGCCTTTTATAATAATCTGCCTCATTTATGATTCGATAATAAACCAGAGTAAAGAACCATCTTAAAATTCCACTCCCAGAATATGGGTAATATACCGCCTAAAGCGTTTTATGCTATGCTAGCCTCCATTTCGTATTTTTAGGGAAGTGCGCTTTTCCAATAACATCACGTATTGTGCCTTCAAGTAAGGCTGCCACTACTTCCTGACGCAGGTATACCAAAGACTAGGGAAGAGAACAACAGTGGGATTTATCAGCTCATAGCTGTGACACGCAGCAGCAGGATAACAGCGAATAGCCAGATTTCCTTGAGCATTTTTTTGAGAAATAGTTCATGCCATACAGGATCTGTAATACCAAAACTACTGCCGCATGTAACGGAAACATAAACATGCGGATATTGATTTATTTATCGACCATAAATGTTCAAGGTACATAAGATAGAATTTCAATACCTTGTTTGCATGACAACTTGCAGCATAGCGCTATGGAAAAGCTCTTTTGCACGAAATATAGCATTGAGTAACTGCCAGTTATTATTGAAAAACGGCAAAGTAGATGTGGCATAGCAAAAGTAATATGCTGCCAGTTACATTGAGCAAGACATGAATTTGCTGTGCTAATAACTGCTCAGTAACTTTAAAGCTATATGAACTACAGGCTTTTAACTTACGGCTTTTTAGCAGAAAAAACTGCTGTGTAGAACATGGGTATATTGTTGGAAACAGTTGTTTGTAGAAGTCACTTAGTATTGTATGAATAGTTCTACTATAGAAGTTGGCATAAAAAAGTAAAGACTCATTCAAATAAAATAGACTATTTTCTGACTTACTGCTATATAAAATTGCATATCATTAGTTTTTTCTGTGATCATCTATCAGATGCTGTCGCTTCATGCATTGAAGCAACCTCATTTTTGCTTTTACTACTCATATTGTCATAATGAACATATTATCCACGATGTGCAGATTTATTAATGTTACAGAAACATTATTTCTGCAAAATCCATAACTACAAGAAAGTTTTTAAAAAATTACTGTAAATCTTCTGGCAAGAAGACATCATAAGGACAAATGGTTTAGTTATCTGCGACGGATCATTGAATAACTTGATTTTAATATGATTAATCGAAACACAAATAGGGATTAATTTAAAAATAACATTTATATGGGCTCAATGCTTCCTTTATTCAGAAACGACAGCTAACATAAATGCACTAAGAAGTATTGTTAAAGTTAATGAAATATTTCCATGAATCATTTAAAGAGAAGCCTTATATTCCACATAGAAAATCTAGAAACATGAATGATAGAAGAAGGAGATAAAAAGAAAGAACAAATTGCAGTCTTATAATCGCGCAATCCAAGATCAAAAGGATCATGTGTCCGATGAGATTCTTGAAGAGTTTAATACAAACTGTATTAGTAGTTTTCTTTGTGGTGATTATCTATAAATAGTCTATCCTTTGCTTTAATAAATCTAACTAAATACTACGAAACTTTTGGCGGCAAGCATTAAATTAGTCACCATCACATAATAAGGTGATATAAACATAGAGTTATTACTAAAGAATTCTACATTTGAAACATGAACACTATATCAGTTGATTAAAATGATTCATAAGTAGGTTCCATGCTGCAGATCATTGTATTTACCGAATTATCTGTCTCTGATATGATTGGTTAAAATAAGAACAATTGAAATACAGATATTGGTATAAATTTCCTATAGGAGAAAAGCAAGAACCTTTTCTAACATAGCTAAAATAACCAGTTAAATTGATTTTAATTAATTTAGCTATGAGCAAATAATTAACTATGTTATACTATAAAAAATAAACCTTTTTTTAATTATGCTATTTTAAGCTAATTATTAAATTTATTTAAATAACAAAAAAATTTTTAGGATAAGGTAGTTATGATGACTCCAAAAACTAAGATTATCATTGTCGGTGGTGGGGCAGGAGGATTAGAACTTATAACTAAGTTAGGGGATAAATTCGGACGCAAAAATAAAGCTGAGATTATATTAGTTGATTGCAATCAAAGCCATTTATGGAAACCTCTACTACATGAGGTTGCCGCAGGCTCTTTAGATGCCGGTGTTGATGCTTTGAGTTATTTGGCACATGCCCGTAATCACTATTTTCATTTTCAATTAGGTCATTTGATCAATATTGATCGTGAAAATAAAACTATTACGCTCGCAGCGATACATGATTATGATAAAGAAGGTGAACTTTTAGTTCCAGAACGTCAATTAGATTTTGATATTTTAGTGATGGCACTAGGCAGTGTATCTAATGATTTTGGTATCGCAGGTGTAAAAGAGCACTGTATTTTCTTGGATAACCCTCAGCAAGCTCATCGTTTTCATGAAAAAATGCTGAATTTATTTCTCAGCTACTCAGTACGGCATAAATCGAATGATAAGATTAATATTGCAATTATTGGTGGTGGCGCAACTGGTGTGGAACTCTCGGCTGAACTCTATAATGCTATAGAACAATTAACTAGTTATGGTTTTGAAGGCTTGGATAAGGAAGCACTTAATGTAACCCTGCTTGAGGCTGGAGAACGTATCTTGCCAGCTCTGCCTGTATGGATCTCAAGAGCTGCACATCATGAATTAATCAAATTAGGTGTTCGTATTTTAACACAAACCATAGTAACTAGTGCCGATAGGAATGGTATTAACACTAAATCGTCAGAAAAAATCAATGTCGATCTTATGGTTTGGGCAGCAGGTATTAAAGCACCTGATTTTATGCACCAAATTGCTGGGTTAGAAACCAATCGAATTAATCAATTACTAGTTAAACCAACACTACAAACGACGATAGATAGTTCCATTTTTGCAATTGGTGATTGTGCCTGTTGTCATAAAAAAGATGGTGGATTTGTGCCTCCACGTGCCCAAGCTGCACATCAAATGGCCACTTTGTGTTATAAAAATATCCTGGCTTTACTAGAACATAAAGAGTTGCAAGAATATGTCTATAAAGATCATGGTTCTTTAATCTCATTGTCTCGTTTTAGTACTGTTGGCAGCCTGATGGGAAATTTAGTACGCGGTAATATGACGATTGAAGGAAAAATTGCTCGTATTGTCTATATTTCCCTTTATCGCATGCATCAAATAGCATTACACGGGTATATTAAAACAGGATTGATGATGTTAGTTGGTACTATTAATCGGATCATTCGACCTAGATTAAAATTACACTAAGTGTTTGATACAAGATCATTATATAGACCATCTTCAGATATACTTATTCATGAGAAGATCTAGATATTAATGGCATAAAATATTCTGATGATAATTGGCTACATCGTCAGGCAATTACAACTCCATAAAATTACTGTTACTCTTCAGTCAAGCAATGAAGCTGCAGCTACTTTAGCTAAACATTATAGTATATTCTATAATATAGCTTTTATAAAGAAAAAAAACGAAATGATATTGATG
This sequence comes from Arsenophonus sp., assembly GCA_046530935.1. Classification (GTDB taxonomy): domain Bacteria; phylum Pseudomonadota; class Gammaproteobacteria; order Enterobacterales; family Enterobacteriaceae; genus Arsenophonus. The sequence continues at coordinate 36,834 of JBHEQW010000007.1, read as the reverse complement.
ATCACATCCATATATCTTAAATTCTTTTCCGACAATATGTTGTTGCCAACTTAAAAAGTTGTAATTTTATTTTCCTGCGAAAAATATTTTTTCTTATTTTCAACGATCTGCTGGCAGAGGGATGAGGGATAGAGAGTCGCACACTAATTCCTGAACTCCACATTATTGGATCATTGGATCTTAATATGGCCAAAATCGCTATTATGCAAATCCATAGGACAGAAGTAGATCTGTAGATTTGCGTAAAGTCAATCAAGCAAAATCCATGAAGAAGAAGCATAAAGCGTTTAAAAGCAAAGAACTTGATTATCTTTACATAGATAGATGTGAAATATCTTAAGTTCTGCTGATTTTTGATATATGTGGTTTTCGAGATGATTTGCGTGTGTCTATCCTTCTGATTGATTTCGTAAGCAATTTCAACAACACAGAAATGATATACCATGAAAAGTCTACAATCCATGTATCTGTAAAGCCAGATATTAACTCTTATCACTTGCATGAACTACATCTCTAAATACTGCCAGGCATATGATAACCTCACCTACAATTGAGGTGATTGTGAGCTAAAAGCAATGTTGCAACAACATGCTGAAACTCAGATTTTTCTCGACTAGCGTTCATGTGGCCTACGTCGTCCGTAACGATTATTTGCCACAGCGAACTATACAAGCTTGGCATAAGCTATGTAAGATTAAATTGTCTAAGATTATGTAGATCGCAACAGCAACGAAATATCCTTCAACAGCTCATTAGTCTACCGCCTTATTTGAAGCATACAAAAAAACATCGAAGAGTTGCTGTTTATAAGGTTGTCGCTGCGAGAGCAAATTTCCTACATTGGTTTTCATGAAGCTATGTAGTGCATAAAAGAGCAATTTTCTATGAAAAAACACAAGATTTCTCTGCAAAAGTACCACACATCAATTAAGGATAGAAAAATACCAATGATTTTGAAGATCACAACAGGCAATGGTATTTTTGCGATCTAAGAGATACAAGTCTCCTTTATTTCTAGGCCAATACCCTACTAGACATAGTCATTTTCCTTTCAGGCAAGATGCCACCACTTACAAATCTTTGCCTGCTTTATGCTGATCATTATCTATGTCACTGAGTATGGAGTAATAGAGCTCGTTACGGTTGAAGATAGTTATCAAGAATCAGAACCTAACTGTGATAAACTTTTCAATGGCTTGAAAGCGTGCATAGATTAAGAATATCTTTCAAGCTTGCTAGTAAAAGAATAGTAATACCGCTAAATAAAGCCATTCATGTTTTGTTGGGAAGCTTTCATCGAGTTTTTTTCTGTAGCAATAAAAAACTGGAAAAAGATAGAAAAACTGTTCGTATTTTATGGACTTACAATCATAGCACTGTATATCAATCTGTATATCAATAATAACGGTAAAGCCTATTCAATTAGCTTTTGCGACAATTCGGCTATGAAGCACCAGCGATAAAAGAACTGTTGTTCGAAAAAATAACAATTTGAATGGTATTTAAGCTGCTAAAATCTAATCAAAAAATCTAGAAACAGCTAAAGAGATTTAACGTGCTGATCTTTGCTTCTAGTGTTGTAAACAATATTCAATTTAAGAATGAAGAACTGATTTATCAAGAATCATGATTGAAATATAGACTAACTAAATTATACACTAGATTTGCTAATAACTAAATATCTTCTGAAAATAATAAACAAAACTTCATGACCTATATCTTGTCGTAGATATAGGTCGCACAACTCAATGGGTTTTATTTATATTTACAAGGCTAAAATCGTATCCAATGATCAACGTTTCTTACGTGATCTTAATCGAATATTTTTCATAGATGGTATCACATCTGATACTTACAGTAATATCATGGAATTTACAGATCGACTTTTTAATCTGCAAAAATGTTCAGACGATGGGAAACCTGTATTCACCGTTTGTATACAAAGTTGGTATAAAACACCGACTTAGACAACGTATGCATCTTCAAAATTAAGTAGTTACCTCCCTTTTGATGTTTTCTTTCAAAAACTATTTGACAGTTAAACCTTAAATTATTAAAAAATTAAACTATTTTCCGAGATCTAAGAACTAATTTATGCCAATCATCATTAATAATACTTATAAGATTTAATCTTAACCATCATTTTTTATTGTAAGCAAAATAATAATAAGTGATGAATTAATTTATACTTGATATCAGTGAAGATCAATTATTAATTTGCTAACAAAATCAAGCCTTTCATCAAAATTAATTAGTGATTTAACAAATTTCAATTTATTAGGGCCATCTAGTCGATAGATATCAGGTGAGTTTTGCAGTAACGCAATAAGAAAAGTCGCGTTTACTTTATTTTTCTCACTAAATTCAATAAATCCGCCTTTTTCATGAGCTTCTATTCGTTTAATAGCTAATGCTTGTGCATGCATCCTGATAGAAGTAGCTTGTAGTAACTGTTTGCTTACATCAGGTAGCTTACCAAAACGATCAATAAGTTCAATTTTTAACTCATCCAGTTCATTTCTATTTTTAGCGCTGGCTATTCTTTTATAAAAAGATAATCTGAGATTTACATCTGGAATATAGTCATCCGGCAGTAGTACAGGCATTCTTAATTCAATTTCAATTTGTTGGCTGGTGAGTTCTTTTAAAGAAGGTTCCTTGCCTTGCTTTAAAGCTTCAACGGCATTTTCAAGCAGTTCCATATAAAGTGTAAATCCGATGGTACTTATCTGTCCGCTTTGTTCTTCACTAAGCAAGTCTCCAGCACCACGAATTTCTAAATCATGTGTAGCCAATGCAAAACCAGCACCAAGATCTTCTAGCGCAGAGATCGCTTCAAGCCGTTTTTGGGCGTCATCAGTCATAGCTTTCTGGCGTGCTGTTAAAAGATAAGCATAAGCTTGATGATAAGAGCGCCCAACTCTACCACGCAATTGATGTAATTGGGCTAAACCAAGATGATCTGCATGTTCAATAATAATAGTATTAACACTAGGGATATCTATTCCAGTTTCAATAATAGTTGTGCAAATTAATACATTAAAACGCTGACGATGGAAATCAGTCATTACACGCTCCAGATCTCTTTCACGCATTTGCCCATGAGCAATAATAAAACTCGCTTCAGGTACCAGCAAAGCCAAACTCTCTTTAGCTTTATCTATATACTTTATATTATTAAAGAGATAGTAAACTTGTCCACCACGTAATATTTCCCGCAAAATAGCTTCACGTACAATTAAATCATCATATTTATGAATAAAGGTCTTAACGGATAATCGACGAGAAGGCGGAGTGGCAATAATCGATAGATCACGCATGCCACTCATTGCCATATTAAGAGTTCTAGGAATAGGTGTTGCCGTTAATGTTAGAATATCAATATTAGCTCGTATTGATTTAATTAACTCTTTCTGGCGAACACCGAAGCGATGCTCTTCATCAACAATTAATAATCCAAGTGCTTTCCAACTGATATCATTTTGCAGTAATTTATGAGTGCCAATTAAGATATCCACTTTACCTTCAGCTACTTCGTTAATAATTTGTTTCTGCTTTTTGTTACTACGAAAGCGTGATAGCATTTCAATCCGTACTGGCCAATTAGCAAAACGGTCTCGAAAATTATCAAAGTGTTGTTGCGCCAGTAGCGTTGTTGGTGTCAATACTGCAACTTGTTGATTATTGGTTATTGCCAGGAATGCAGCTCGCATTGCTACTTCGGTTTTACCAAATCCAACATCACCACAAATTAAACGATTCATGACAATAGGTTGGCACATATCACTTAAAACAGCATTAATTGCTTGTTCTTGATCAACTGTTAGTTCAAATGGAAAACCTTTGCAAAAAAGTTGATATTGCATTTTATCGTGCTTAAAAGCAAAACCAAGTTTCATGCTTCGCTGAGCATGAAAATCCAACAATTCTGCCGCAACATCGCGAATTTTTTCGGCTGCTTTTTGTTTTGATTTAGTCCAAACATCAGCACCTAATTTATGTAATGGTGCATTTTCATTACTGCCGCCAGTATAACGAGTAATTAAATTTAGCGATGAAACTGGAGCATAAAGTTTATCATTACCAGCATAAGTTAGCATCAAGTATTCGGCTTGAATACCGCCAGCAGCTAACGTGGTTAAACCCTGATAACGTCCAATCCCATGTTCAAGGTGAACAACGGCTTGTCCTGGTCGTAATTCAGCTAGATTACGTATTAATAGATCTTTATTGATGATTTTATATTGTTCAGTATGACGTTGAATAACCAGTTTACCTAAAATATCGCTTTCACAAATGAGAGCTATTTGTTGATCTTGATTAGTAAAACCATGTTCAGCAGCACCAATTGTGATATAAAAACCTGGGTTATTTATTTTATTTAGTGTTTTAATCTTAATAGGGTTTATTTTTATCTTTGTTAGCAGCTCTTGTATTGTTTCACATCGGCCAGGACTTTTTGCAGAAAAAACAATTCGGCCAGCAAAATTTTTGCTGAACTGTTCCAGCTTATCAAACTGGACTTTATTTTTCTGACTTATACTTAAATCAGGTAAAGCCAAGTAGGGCAGATTAGTATTGCCTGCTTTTTGAACAATCGGTTCAACTGAAATTTTGATACGCGGCCATGCTTTAAAGGTTCGATTAACCTGCTCGCTATTTAACCAAAGGGTATCAGGTGGTAGTAGTGGACGCATTGGATCAACATTTCGGCTCTCATAACGACGATAAGTATCAGTCCAAAATCTATCAGCCGCTGCTAATAAATCTTGTGTAATCAACAAAGTATTAGCTGGGAAGTAATCAAATAAAGAAGATAGTGGCTGATTAAAAAAAAGAGGTTGCCAATATTCAATTCCAACTGGTACTATTTTTTTACTAATTTGTTGATAGATATGCTCAGGATCACGCCGCACGTCGAAATATTCACACCATTGGCTACGAAATAATTCAATAGCTTTATCATCTATTGGAAATTCATGAGTAGGTAGTAAATTTATCTTCTCGACTTCATTAACAGTCAGTTGGCTATCAACATTAAAAGTTCTTAAGCTATCAATTTCATCATCAAAAAAGTCAATTCGATATGGATCGTTGCTACCCATTGGAAAAAGATCAACTAACGCTCCACGAGTACTATATTCACCATGTTCAAGTACTTGTTCAACATGTCGGTAACCAGCTTTATCAAGATTGTTACACAATTTTTCACGGGAAAGATTGTTTCCTTTATGCATAACTATTGCATTTCTGATTAAGAAATCAGCAGGACAAACTTTTTGCATTAACGTATTGATCGGAACAATTAACAAACCTTTTGTTAAAGTTGGCAGTCTATAAAGATTAACTAACCGCGCTGAAATAATTTCTTGGTGTGGTGAAAAACTATCATAAGGTAGTGTTTCCCAATCAGGAAACATTGTTACTGAATTCTGCGAAAATTGTTGTATTTCATTACATAATTTTAAGGCATTATGTGTATCTTGAGTGATCAAAACAACAAGACCTGGATGACGTTCAACAATATCAGCACACTCAACAGCGGCTGCCGCTCCAATTAGACACCCCAAATGGCGAGTATCACCTTGCTGTTTGGGTAGTTGATAATAATATTTTGCCGACATAATGGATTAATTAATTCTTATTGTTAAAAATTGTAATACTTCTTTTTTTTGAAACTAAACCAAACAAAAAAATACTCTAATTTATTAAATTAGATATAAAAATTATAAAACATTAACTTAGTGTGCTTCCATTCAGTTACGCTACCATTTATTATGGTTATCGCTAAACACTTTACTTTGCTAACATAGGCATATCATATTTGATGTCTAAGTCTATTATCTTTTATATTGGTCTACGTTACATGCGTAGACGAACAGGCGACCGATTTGGTCGGTTCGTATCTAGTTTATCTACTATTGGCATTACATTAGGCATTATAGCATTAATTACCATCACTGCTGTTATGAATGGTTTTGAGTGTTCATTGCAACAGAGCATTTTGTCATATATGCCACATGTTATTTTAACGACACCTAAAGGTAATCTAAACCCAAGTCAATATCCATCAAAAAATTTAACTTATTTGCAAGGAATCGAGAACATTGCCACAATTGTGGAAAGCGATGTTGTATTGCAAAGCAGGAAAAATATTGTGCTTGCGGTCATGATTGGTGTTGATAAAGCATCGACAGAACCTTTGTTAAATCATCTACAAGACATTAATTCTACAGTATTAACTGCAGGTAGTTACAATGTTATTTTAGGCGTAAAATTGGCTGAAGAACTAAAGCTAAAGAGAGGAGATCAATTAAGGTTAATTCTCCCTTCTGTTACTCAACTTACACCAATTGGCAAAATACCAAGTCAGCGTTTATTTACAGTAGCTGGCTTTTTTGCTACCAAAGGTGAAGCCGACAATACTGAATTATTAGTTAATCAGCATGATGCGGCACGATTAATGCGTTATCCAATCGGTAATATTACTGGTTGGCGTCTTTATCTTAACGAACCATTAAGAGTTGATAGCTTGAGTCAACAAACATTACCAAAAGGCATGATATGGCAGGATTGGCGCAAACGAAAAGGTGAATTTTTTCAAGCAGTTAGAATGGAAAAAAATATGATGGGATTATTATTGAGTCTTATTATTGCCGTGGCAGCATTTAATATCGTTACTTCACTTTCACTATTAGTTATGGAAAAACACTCTGAAGTAGCAATTTTACAGACATTAGGTTTAAAGAGAGCCCAAATTATGGCTATTTTTCTTATTCAAGGAGCATGGGCAGGCATCACTGCTAGCATCATTGGAACATTATTGGGTCTATTTATCGCAAGTCAGCTCAATATAATAATGCCTATATTTGGTTTATTATCTAAAGGTATAGAATTACCAATATTTATTGATCCTTGCAGTATTATATTAATTGATTTATCTTCAATTGCTATCTCATTATTGGCCACACTTTATCCATCTTGGCGTGCAAGCACAGTTCAACCTGCAGAGGCTTTACGTTATGAATAATTCCCCCATATTAGTTTGCCATAACCTTTGTAAATCTTATCAAGATGGCAAAATTTCAACTAACATTCTTAAAAATATCTCTTTCTCAATGAATAAAAATGAAATGATGGCAATTCTTGGTAGCTCAGGTTCTGGGAAGAGTACACTCTTGCATTTACTTGGTGGATTAGATACGCCAAGTAGCGGCGATGTCATTTTTGATGGTAAAAAAATTAACTTACTTTCTACTAATGGTAGAGCTAAGCTACGCAATCAAGAGTTGGGATTTATTTATCAATTTCATCATTTATTAGCGGATTTTAGTGCGTTAGAAAATGTTATGATGCCATTATTAATTTCCGGAATAACACGTGTAAAGGCGCAACAGAAAGCTGATGAAATATTAGCAGCAGTAGGTTTATCGCATCGAATTAATCATCGCTCAGCTGAATTATCTGGCGGTGAGCGTCAGCGAGTTGCAATTGCCAGAGCAATTGTTAACGAACCCACTTTAATACTGGCGGATGAACCGACAGGTAATTTAGACTTATACAATGCAGATGTTATTTTTGATTTATTAATGGATCTCAATCGACAAAAAGGGACGGCATTTTTAGTTGTGACTCATGATTTACGACTTGCCGGTCGTTTGACTCGTCACCTAGAAATTCGGGATGGTCATTTACAAGATAACAAGAGTTTAATGTAAGTTCAATGATCATGACGGAATTATCATATACCTTAAGGATTGCACTTCGTTTTAGCAAAAATAAAAAAAGAACAAGCTTGGTTTCATTGATATCGATTATTTCTACATTTGGTATTCTACTTGGAGTTGCAGTGTCGATTATCGGTTTAAGTGCAATGAATGGTTTCGAACGTGAATTAAAAAATCGCATACTTTCAGTTGTTCCTCATGGACAAATTGCGACAGTTAATCAACCTTATTTAAATTGGAAAGATGATTTAGCCAATATTAGACAAACCCCAGGGGTTGCTGCTGTATCACCTTATATTAATTTTACCGGGTTGCTTGAAAATGGAACTTCAGTGAAAGCAATCCAAGTAGCCGGTGTTGATTTATCATCAGAGCGGGCAGTTAGTTCGTTACCTGATTTTATCTTAAATGATGCATGGCAAAAATTAAAACCATCTAATAACGAAATTATTTTAGGTCAAGGCGTAGCAGAAACATTAAAAGTTTCGCCTGGAGATCATGTTACCATCATGATCTCTAATTATGATAATGAATTAGGTATTCAGCAAGCAAATCGAATTAGTGTCAGTGTTATTGGCATATTTAGATTAAATGGTATTTTAGATCATCAGCTAGCAATAGTGCCATTGCAAGATGCACAGCAATATTTAGCCTATGGTGATGGTATTACTGGGTTTCAGATCAGTGTGAATGATATTTTTGATGCAAATAAAGTGGTTTATAATGCCGGCATAAATATTGGTCATTATGTCACAATTAAAAGTTGGATGACAAATTATGGTTACATGTATAACGATATTCAAATGGTGCGTGGTATAATGTATCTTTCCATGATTTTAGTAATTGCTGTTGCCTGTTTTAATATTGTCTCTACGCTGCTGATGGCAGTGAAAGATAAAAGCACTGATATTGCGGTATTGATAACACACGGTGCTAAAAATAGTTTTATTCGATCTATTTTTTTATTCTATGGATTAATAACAGGAATGGTTGGATGTTTTATTGGTATGCTAGTCGGAATTTTTATATCACTAAATTTAACAACTTTTATTAAATATATAGAAAATATTGTTGGTTATCCAATTTTGTCAGGTGACGTTTATTTCATCGATTTTTTACCATCTGAACTCCAAATTACAGATATATTTTATATCATATTAACAACATTAATTTTAAGTTTACTAGCTAGTTGGTATCCAGCTAAACGGGCAACGAAAATAGATTCAGCGCGAATTTTAAGTAGACAATAACAGTTATTATTTTTTTATTGTTCTTATTTAAAAGAAGCTATTGTTTGATTGAAAATAATGCGTTGTTTAGCATAAAAAAGCATACTGACAAATAGTCTGGGTTTTTGTTGGGATATGAAGTTACTTAAAAAGAAAATTTACATCGATAAAGATTTTTTATTACCTTTTTTACCAAAATAAACAGTCAATTAATAAGATGAAAAGAAAAAATTGTCGTGTTAAAAAAATCTGTGCTCTATGATTTTATCTAAGTCTTAAATCGTAGTTTTCGAGCAAGAGATGTAATTTATGTAGAAAATATCGGTATGTGTAAAAACATCTGGCTGAAGATATTATACAACACCTGAAGGTTTTGTTAGAAATTTAGAATTAGTTCAACGTTTTTACAATCAGTGTAGTCTGGCCTTATAAATTACAGCAAGCGAACTGTGAAACCCAATGAAGCTAATTCTGCATTAGCAAAATTAGAATATTCCATGGTTATCTGCAGTATCATAGAGCAGACTTAAATAGGAATTGCTTGAAGATCAGAAGCAATTATGTGCTTTGCGTGATTTAAGCTATATGAAATTTTGTTTTGGATTTGCATATAGATATAAAACATCCTTTCACAAATCCAAAACAAAATTTCATGACGTTATCTTTTCGTAGGTATAAAATCGAGCTACTTAGATCAATTTTATCAGTCTTTAGAATGCCAAGACATAAATTAATGCTCAACTCCTCTTGCATGATCTTAAATGAGCATATATCCTACCAGTGATATCCCATCATAATTACAGACAATTAAGAAAGAATTTACATACCGCCTTTTTAGGCTTGAAAAACATAGAGCTACCCAAAATATGAATTCCATAGTTTATATACAAAGCTTGATACAATATAACGCCAACTTAAACAGGAGAAGCATTCGAAAACGAATGGAATGATAGAATCATTTAACTGCTGACATAAAATATAAGCTGCAAAATCTATTATTTCAATATCTACTAAATAATTTAAGACCACTTAACATCGATATATTTAACTTTACAATTAGCAATTGTCATAAATTAGTATTTGGTAGTAAAACTACACATTGAAGTCTATTAAAGATTACTTTTCAGTAATCCTAAATTATTAAAAATATACCATTTTTTGGATGTTAGAATCCTAACTATCTCTCAATAAATGAGAATTTACCATAATCCTACTTGTTTAAAAATCTGATAGTTTTTATACAACTATTAGAAATTAAAAGCTATGTGCATTAAACCGCGCATGTTAAATTTTCTAAAATAAGAGCAAGTTTCAATAACTTAAAAACATTACTTTAACAACTGTTGTTCACTGAACCTCCTCAATTAATAAGGAGCAACAAATAATTTATTAAACACTTAATTTGTCTGACTGCTAGTTATCAGAAGATATATCACTGCAGGCAACACCTTATAACTCAATATTAATAGAGCAGGCTATCCTAAGAGCATGCTATCCTTTCTCATTAATAGCCATGCTCAGATATATCACATCCACAAGAACAAGTAAAAAAACCATTTAAATACTTTCTATATTTAAGATAAAAACTCGTTTTATCTATTAAATTAAAGTTTAAGAATATCCTTAACAAATGGGATAGTCAGTTTTCGTTGAGCAATAATCGAAGCATGATCTAACTCATCTAACATAGTAAATAATGTGCGAGTTTTTCTATCTAAACGCTTTAATACAAAACGACTAACCTCTTTAGATAACTTAAAACCGCGTAATTTAGCGCGTAATTGCAGTGCCTGGATCTTATCTTCATCACTAAGCTGATGAAGTTTATAGATCTGCCCCCAATCAAGTCTGGATGCTAAATCAGGTAATGCTAAATCTATTAATCTAGGTGGCCTATCACCTGTAATTAATAAACAGCTTTTGTCGTTTTCAAAAATACGATTATATAAATTAAAAATTGCTATTTCCCATTTTTCATCATAAGCAATATAATGTGCATTATCAATGCAAACCAGCGCCAAATGTTCCATGCCATCTAAAACGTCAGGGAGAAAATAGCTACGTTTATCCAGAGGAACATAACCAACTGGCTCGCCTTTTTGTGATAGCTCAGTACATGCAGCATGTAATAAATGGCTTTTCCCGCTACCTTCTTGCTGAGACCAAAAATAAATATAACTGCTATTAGATTGATTAATAGCAGATTTAATGGCCGCTAATAAAACAGCATTTTCGCCAGTAATAAAGCTAGCAAAGATTTCATCATCAGCCATAGATAAAGGTAATGAAAGCTGCGACAGCGTATTCAGGAGCACCTCTTTCTGTATAAATAAGAAAAGACATACAGTTTAATAAAAAAGTTGTAATTAGATGAATTTAAATAATATCCTATACTGTAACTAATAATTTCCATAGTATCTCAGTAAAAAATTAGCTGCTCTGTAATTTGATCAACAGAAACCGACTGAAGCTTAGTGGTTATATATAAGTTTTTTCTGGATGAATAATATTAATCAGATGAAAATTATAGATATAATAATATTGATAATTGTGGAAAGCACCATCCATTTCAACTTGGTAGCGCAAATATAGATCGTAACACCACTTAGCTCCAATAATTGAAATAACTAAAATTAATATTAGATTTTCTACTTTATTATAACTTATTCGAGAATCAATTAATACTCGAATACCTGTTGCTGCATGCAACACACCATTAAAGTAATAAGGTTATTCCCTTCACCTTATAATAACTGGAATAAACTGAATTGCAGGCGATAATTTATCAATATAGGAAAGCATAATAGCTAAGATTGGCACGCCAGAAATGACACAAGTACTATATATTTTAGTTATATCTATCACACAGATATTTTAACAATAGGTTATATTTGATATTAAACCAAAAAATCCTAAAATAGTAGTTGATAAATCATTGACAAATATTAAACAGTATAAACTAGGATCTTTTAATAAATCTCGTTCAATAATATTTGCGATTATAACTAAAATAGACTTGTTGTTCCGCAATACAACAACCAGCCATGCTATGCGGACAAAATAATCAAAAATAGCAAACCACTAAAATCATGAAGAATAAAATGTTGCAATCTAAAATAATAGTGCAGTAATAAACTTAATAAAATCAATTTTTTCCATAAAAATATGAGTAGATAGTCGACAAAACCATACATACAAAATAAAATAGGAATAATCGATGCTAAAAAGCTATGAAAAACCATTGAACACAGAATGGTAAGATCAACGTTATCACTAAAATCTAAAATAATTAAACAAGTTTGATCAACTTTTATATCCGTTTTATATAAAATCCATACTATGCTAGTTTAGGTTTACGATAATTCCTATTAACAACAATCCCCTCATATTTGCCACAGGAGGAAAATAATACTGATCTAATTTCTACTGGCTATTTTACAATAATTGATTGAAAATAACTAACAAACAACAAATATATCAAATACCAATTTACAACCTAGCTGTAAATAACAATAAAACTAGCAAAATAAAAGCAAAAGTTGAGCTTATTTAAATAGGAATATACCACAGATAAATTATTAAATATAGCATTATCATAGCAATACTATTAAACAATAAAACGGTTGCAAAATTGATTTTAAATTAAATGTGGACTAGGTGCTTTTGTACAAAACATAGTAAACAGATGTTTAAAACTTAATGGAATAGTTTCTGTTAATGGCGAGTTTCCTGCCACACCAATTACACAACTGGTCTCACATTAGCAATGTTCTCTTAATTACTAATAATTGGTATATTAATACTCATCAAAACTCATTAATAAAACCAACCTATTGATATTATAATTTTATAATAAAAATGATATTAAATATTAACCAATTAAAATTAACGTAATGATAACAAAAATTCTAATTCTAACTCACCTAAAAAAAGCTATGTTAGCAACAGGTTTTTAATAGAAATACCTTATACTTGGGTTTTTGCTACAGAGGTTAGAATAAAAAAGCAAACAGTCATACAGATCAAAGAGACTTTTTCTTCAATGCATGCAAAAATAAAGCTATATCTTATTAGTTGGCTTGGCGACAACATGTCGGATGATATCGATTCATGCATCAAAACAAATCATTCTGCTTTATCCTCTACATATTGTTATAGTGAGGATGTTATTCGCTTGGGACATTTATTAATGTTAGAACAATATTGTTGTATAATATGTGATTGTATAAAAACATTTAACATCTTATTTGAACTCACTTAGCTAAGTAAAATCATAAGGATAATGGTTTTAGTTATCTGCAATATATATTGAATAGCTTAACTTTACGCTGTGGTTAGCAAAATAAACAGACATTGATTTGAAAACAGCATTTAGATAGCGTACTGAGCCATTGATTCAGCGTAGACAGCAAATACAAATGCACTAAGTGATATTATTGAAGTCTGAAAAACATTTTCTGATTCCTTTAAATGAAGAGTTATATCACAAATAGAAAAGCTAAAAAATGCAATAGACAATAGATAAAAAAGTAATGAATTACGGTCTTAATTGTCTAATATTGACAGGATCATCTAAGCGATTAGATTCTTGAGGAGTTTAATGGCATACTGATTTAGCCATTTTCTTGAACTAATTATCGATAAAGAGTCTTACATTATCTTAGATAGAAGTAAGTAGTACAAAACTTTTGCTACAAGCATGAAATTAGTCAGCATCGCATAATAAGATTGAATAATCAGAGAGTTATTGATAAGGAATTTCACATTCAAAATGTGAAACAGTTCTGTCAGACTATTAAAAGAATACATGTGTAGATTTCATAGTCTATGGTTGTTTTATTTACTGAATTATCTGAGCTTGTAAAGATTTTTTGAGACTATAACCAAGTTAAAATACAGATGTGGCTACAAAATTGCTATTCTAGCAAAACAACAGCCTTTTCTAGGGTGACCAATCATAAACATCATTTCATTTCCCCCATTTATTAATCAGTAAGTGCAAATATACCATAACTCCTAGCTAACGTAAATGCAGCCACTCTTCTGACCTGAAGAGTATCTCTACTTTTAGGTATTCCAATTGCTTAACGATAAAAGCTTATCATCATGATATTTTGCCATCAACTAAGTTATTAGCAAATCTGGTATATAACAGCAAGGCTGCGTTCTACACTGATGCTTTGTAAATCTATTTTTCATCCTTAAATTAGATGTTGTTCAGCACTAGTATTAAAGTCAGCAGATAAAATCTCCTTAGCCAATTCCAGCTTTTATAGGAAAACTAGATAGTAGCTTAAATGGCATTGAAAGGATTGTTTTTCTCGATGCATAATTCTTGACACCTCGGGTTTGTAGTCAACTTCGGTGTTGAAAAAACCAATTCAATCGGATTTGTCGTTCTTATTAACGCTAAGTGCTTTAACTGGAAAATCGCAGAATGCTAGCAGTTCTTATCGCTCTCTCTCCAGCTTCTTCATTGCTGTAGGAAAGATTCTTTGCTGAAAACCTTGCCAACAAAATATCAAAGGATTTATTAGCAGAGCATCATAACTCTCTGCAAGGCAAATCTCCTGAAGCTCAGGCTTAACTTTCGGTTCCTTGCCTTTTCTAGTGAACACAGATATTATATATTTTTTGTTTCAAACAGTGGTTCTGCTGCATAGCTAAGGAATATCTTTAGCATTCCGTTACAAAAAATAAGGTAGATTCCCACCTGTAGCAAGTCTGTGAGATGCTGTTAAGTCAGCTGCTCTTAAGGCATTCAGGAGTTTAAGCAAGTTTGCTTATGACTCTCAATAAGCATCTTCAACAGTAATGAAACTCATTATACCAATGCTCAATGATGCAAATAATTACCAACAGGCAAAGGCAATTATATTGCTAGACAAGACTTTCTATGGCATTTTATCAAAAAATAAACGCAGCTCGTATGACTTAAATCACACAAGTACATCACCTATGCTCTTCAAGCTATTACTGTTTCAGTCTGCTAGTTGGACTGCCAAAATAGACTACGTACTTTTTTTTACCTATAATCCACACCATAACCACCAAGCTTCATAAAAATCATCAGTCCGATTTTCCAACTCAATTACAGACATCCATGCTATCAAGTCTTCGATGTTTTTTGCATGCTTCATGACAAGAAAAAAACTAGCTGTTAAAGTATATTTTGCTGATGTCGCGATCCATAAACCTTAGGCTATTTAATCTCAATATCGTCACTATCAGTCTGTATAATTTGCTATGGCAAATAATCAGTACGATGACAGCATATGTGAAGGAAGACACCTGTTGATAAGACAGTTAGTGTTCATGTTATCGCAGCATAGAGTTTTTTGAGCTTATCTTCAACTGCCGTGGTTATTAGTTGCTTGGCAATCATTATACATGAGTTCATGCAAGAGATCTCACAGGTAATATCTGGTTTAACTGATATATCTTCTGTAGGATAGATTTTTTCATAGCATATCATCTCTTTGTTGTTAAAATCACACATGAAATTAATTAACAAGATATGCCACCATCTCTGAAATCCAATAGAGCAGAAATGAGCATGACTCTGGAAAACATGAATTTAATTTGTTTGTACATAGAGCTTGGCATAAAAGACCAATTTAGCTAGCTGAGACAGCCTCAAAGTAATCGTATTATTTAGCATCTAATTAGCGTCATAGACTATTGGCTAAAACCTATCATTTCAAGTCTGCTTAAGAACTTTAGATCACTCAGTATTAATATGCTTAGCTGTACAATCAGGAATTAGCTCAATCAATATTGGTAATAAAACCTCATTGCAGTCTATGAAAAATTGATTCAAAGTTAAATCTGAATAATAATAAAAATTATATTAGCTTCAGGAAAATGAGAGATAACATTACCTTGCTTGATTGATATGTAGCACTGATAACTGTTGCTAGAGGCAATGCCTGTTCATTGGTTTGTTATATCATTAAACTATAGATTAAACCAACAACTGTAGTAATAACCTGGTTATTGAGTTATGCTCATTTCTAGTATAGAAGCTTTCAAAAATGGTGGAATATCATAACTAATTAATTTCATGGATGATTTTAACAACAGAGAGATGATATGCTATGAAAAAATCTATCCTATAGGTATATCAGTTAACCAAGATATTACTTGTAAGTTCACTTGTGTGAACTAATTCGTAATTCTACCAAGCAAGCTGATACCTACTACTGTTGAGGTTGAGCTTAAAACCATGCGACGTCGTCATGCTGATGCATCCGTTTTGAGTGAGGTTACTGAAGATGGACGTAAGTGTTGTTTTCTACAGCTAACTATACAGACTGATATTGATGATGTTGAAATTAAAGTGCCTAATGGGTTAGTGGATTGAATCGGCAAGAGAAGATTCTTCAATAGCTCGTTGCTAACGCTTTATCTGAAGCGTGTAAAAAACCTCGAAGACTTTTAATAGCATAGGCTTCCTGTAAAACTATGAAAGATCTCCATCGTTAATTTTTATAAGTCTTTGTGTAAAAAAGATGCTGCCCAGCTTTTTTTTCTGTAAAAAAACATGAAGTTTCTCATCCCAGTAAAGTAACATGAGCAACACAAAACAGCAATTGGTTGAAAAGCATAGGCAATGCTACCTGCAAGATTTAAGCTATACACGCCACATTTTTCTTGGTTGATAGCATAGAAAGAGTCCTATCTAGCAAGATGATTGCATCTTCTTTCTGGTCATTATCAGAGTTACTAAGCATGGGATTATAAGGAGATAACTGGTAGTTTCGAAGTAAGAGGATTATGAAAAGTTAAAAGCAAACTTGTGTGAACTTCTTAATACCATGTGAGCGCACACCTTAAGCGTATCTCCCAGGCTTACTACAGAAAACGTTACCCTTGGTTTTTGAAATGTAATGCCAAAGATATCTACTGGATAGGGAACATCAACGCTCTTTGGTACACAAAACAGGTAATATTCTAATTTCATTCTAAAAGGCATGCAATCAAAAAGTTAAGGCTAAAAAGAAGCTAAGAGAGGTCTTCTGCATAGCAGAAAGTTGTGATGCTCCGCTAATGAAGCTTTTGATATTTTGTTGGCAAGGTTTTCCAGCGAAGTATCCATGCAGCGATAAAGACGCCATAAAAAGATCGAGAATAATTGCTAGCAATCTACTACTTATAGTCAGAACAGCGAACATCAATAAAAACGAAGAATTTAATTAAATCGGCTTTTACGACAATCAGACCACGAAGAGCTAACGCGGAAAAAACTATAGTTCGAGAAAAACAATCATTTCAATGATATTTGACATATTACAGTCTGCTCATAAAATCTAGAACTAGATAAAGGAGATTTAACCTTCTGTAAGACTAGTACTAAACAACATGCAATTTAAGGATGAAGAACAGATTTGCGAAACATCAAAGTAGAACATGCAGCCTCACCTAATACACCATATTTACTAATAAGTCATTTAATAATGATGAATTTTTAATTCATAAATAATCTACTTTTATAAAAGTAAAAAATATAATATCAAGTTCATAATCTAACAAAAATATCAGTTAAAAATTAACAACCATAAACATTTTAAATTTAAAGAGTAATAATAAAAATATTCTATTTAAATAACAGAATTTATTATTATTATAAATAAATATCATTTTTATATTAATTAAATTAATATAAAATAAATAAAAACATTAATTTATTAACTCATAACTATATACACATTGATTTTATTCTTATTTTTCATAAAACGACTTGTAATTTAATACACCTAATCAAGCAAGAATTTTTACTCTTTATTAAGCATTCAATTATGTTGGTAGCTTATTACCTATTAGTATCTACAATTTTTTCTTGTTTAGTTAATGACTATTAACCAATATGATTAGATTTAGAAGAATTTATCTTTTGAACATTCAAGATAAATAATTTACTAAGTTAGATTGTGTAAAATTAGAGCATAAATTAAATGGTAAATTACTATTTAATCTGTTTAATGAGGCTGATTTATGTCATATCGCGTCATCGCTTTAGATCTTGATGGTACACTACTTGATCCACAAAAACAGATCTTGCCACAATCTTTATCAGCTATAAAGCAAGCTCGTCAGAAAGGGATTAAAGTCATTATTGCTACTGGACGACATCACGTTGCTATTCATCCATTTTATCAAACACTGAATTTGGATACACCGGCAATTTGTTGCAATGGTACTTATCTCTATGACTACCAGGCTAAAAAAGTACTGGAATCAAATCCGCTATCAGAAAAAGAAGCAACTAAAGTAGTTGCCCATTTACAAGGCACAGATATCAATCACTTGATGTATGTTGATAACGCCATGCTATATCAACAGCATAATAATGCTATCGAACGAACATTGAAATGGGCAAATTCTTTACCTGAAAATCAACGTCCAAATATTTATAAAGTTGACAACTTTAACAAAGCAATCCGACAAGTTACCGCTATTTGGAAATTTGCCATCTGCACGCCTGATATCAAAAAATTACGCCTTTTTAGCCAAATCATTCAACAAGAGATTGGGCTTGCTTGCGAATGGTCATGGTTTGATCAAGTTGATATTACTAAAAAAGGCAATAGCAAAGGTTTTCGTTTACAACGTTGGGTCGAATCACAAGGCTTGGCTATGAAAGATGTAATAGCTTTTGGTGATAATTTCAATGATATCAGCATGCTAACGGCTGCAAGTCTTGGCGTTGCAATGGGTAATAGCTGTGATGAAGTAAAAAACCATGCTGATATAATTACCGATCAAAATAGCGCCCCAGGGATTGCTGAAGTGATACAAAAATATGTTTTATAAAAGATTATAAAACTATTCACACATCATGACAATAACCTTCATTAACTGTTACATCCAGAAAAACAGTATTGTTTTTTGGTATATTACAAAATATTGTCGTTTTTTTACAGAGAAATTTATAGCTATGTCTGTATTTTAATTTGTATAATTTCAAACAATCTGGTCAATACTGACTTATATAATTGAGTAAATAAAACAACCAGACATCATAGAATTTACTCAGCTATTCTTTTTAATCGCCTGACATATAAAGCATTCACATTTTGAATATGAGTTATTCATTAGCAATAACTTTATGATTATTCAACCTTATTATGCTATGATAACTAATTTTATGATCGCTGGCAAAGGTTTCGTACCATTTGCCTGCATCCTAGCAAAGAATAGACTATTTCTAAATGATCGGCTTAAGAAAACAGGTAATACACTACTGCCTGTATTAAACTCTTCAAAAATCTTATCGCTCACATGACACATATTAATTTCTGTGTATTAATTTCTGGCAATTAAAGTTATTAGCAAATCTAGTGTATGATTAGTCAAGTATCAGATCTTATGCTTTGTAAATTTGTTCTCCATCCTTAAATCTGATGTTGTTTAGCACCTACATTATCACAAGTAGGCTAAAATTCTATTAGCTGATTTCTGATCCTCTGAGCAATCTGGTAGCAGCTTAAATACCATTGAAATGATTGTTTTTCTCGAACTACAACTCTTCGCATGTAAGCTTCCAGTAAGCTGACTATCAAAAAAAAATTAATTCAATCATATTCATCGTATTTATTGATACCAAGTGCGATGACTGTAAGTCGTAAAATACCAGCAGCTCTTCTTAATCTTTCTACAGCTTATTTCATCGCTGCAGGATATTTTGCTGAAAACTTTACAAATAAAATATCAATGACTTTATTAGCGGCATCACGGCTATCTCTACTAAGCCTAAGCCACACAGATCAACCTTAACTTTCGGTTGCCCTTTTGTACCTTTTTGAAGAGTAAAATCATCACATTAACTGTTTTATGTGCACATAACAACGCATTGGTGCTGCATGTCTTGTAATATCTTTGCCATTTTATTCAAAAAAAACCAAGGTTATCATCACATCTCATCTTCCTCACTAGCAAGCTTAGAGGATACGGTTAAGCGATACAATCTCGCATGGCATTAAAAAGTTTTGCCAAGTTCAATTCTAACTCTTGATAAGCATCTTCGACATCAAATAGATCTTTATGTCCATGCTTGGTGATGCCGATAATAAGCAGCAAATAAAAGGTAACATGTAGTCTGATAAGACTATATCTATGCCATCAAGCCAAAAATAAACGTAGTGCCTATAGCATCTTAAATCACGTAACCACTATTTTATTTGCTTTTCAAGCCACTACTATCAAATAAGAAAAAAAATAAATTCTGCTTTTCATTCTGAGTATATATAGGACAGCAATTGAATTGTAGATAATAAATAAAATTTAGTTTAAGGAAATATGATGTTTAGTGTTATTTTAGCCATTCTACTTGTTCCTATTTTCTGCACGCACAAAATAAGCACTATAAAAATTAAAACATAAAACATGATGATGTTGATCATAATTATCTTGATATACAAGCGTGTGGATTGTGGAAGAGAATTGTATTACCAAAGCTGATTTAGCCAAAAAAGCTAGAAAACACTATTGAGGAAGCAGTTCCTCAAATTTTTATTGATTAAAGAATCATATTGATGGTTCTAGTCTAGAGAACTGTGAAGTTTATACAAAAAACATTTACTTTTTTTAAATTTTTTTTATCAAAATTAATTATTAATTTAATATATTAAATTTTATGAACAAATCACAAAAGCATTTTTGATCAAAAGAAAAACCTGATAGTATAAATTATATACTATTAAAATTATAAGTTTTTTATTTATCACTAACTAATTAACTTTTTAATCCTGGATCATTATATATAGACACTCCTCGTTGCACAGCCCTATTCATCTCAAGATGGTTACTGATGGATAATAAATTGAGTGTAAAATCTCATGATTATGAGACTTCTATAGTCAGGCAAGCACAACACCTAAAATTAGAGTTACTATTTAGGTTATAAAAGAGATTTTCCATCTACTTTTGTTAAGCTTTATAGCACATCTTAACTTAGCGTTGCTAAAAAAAGAGGAAGCAAGATAATGTTGATGATTATAGCATATTCTCACATCGTTTTCCGACGAATCTGTCGCAGCCCACTCATGAAATCGTAGTTGTTTTCTTGCTACAAACATTTTTCAATCTGACCTAGATCGCCGTTTATGCATGTCAGTTGAGTGCTAAATTTGCATAAAATGAAGAAAAAGTCACACAAAAAAAACAGAAGCATAAAGCGTTTAAAAGCTAGAGATGCCTGATTATTTTGCACTAGAAGATATAGAATATCATTCTAGAAATGACAAATAAAACTTCACAACATTATCTTTTCCTAGGCATAAATCATATCTTTTCCTAGGCATAAATCATGTAACTCGATGAGTTTTTATACATATTTACAAGACCAAGACATAGCCTATAATGCTTGAGACTTTCTTACTCAATCTTAACCAAGCATGTACAATGCTTATCCATCTAGGACATTATAGACAATGTCCAAAGAATTTATAGATCTCATTGTTCTGCAAAAACATTTAACCACTGGAAAACATAAATTTAACCGTTTGTCTACAATAACTTGGTATAGAACACCGAGCTAGCCGAGTCAGCCTCAAATAAATGGTATTTTCGAACAATTTAATGTGCACATAGAAGTCTGCAAAACTATGATTTTTTTCTTATTAAGAGCTTTAGATCCTTTTGCGTTGATATGTTTGGCTGTACAATAAGGAATTACATCTACAATCAAATCAGTATTAGCTAGTAAAAACTCTATTGCAATCTATGAAAGATTGCTTCAAAGTTAATCATAAATTATTAAAAAAACAATACTGTATTCTGTTGTATTTGAGATGTAGTAATGGCATGACGATATGCTGACACTAAATATTTCTTTCAACCACAACAATATTGGCTGCCAGATTATTGTTCATAGCGCCAGTCTATCTATGCTGAAAAAATATTGCAGTTACCTGCAGGCAGTGCCGGTAAAGTATCAATCGCCATAGCCAGCAAATCGCCAGATCGCCTTTGCTTTGCTAACGGCTCTCAAAGGAGAGGCGTATCTCCACACTACGCTGAGATAAACATTCAGTATACTGATGGCTATTGCGCCTAACCTAATAATCTTAGGCTACCGGCATCTGGCCTTGCCAGATTTATGTTTACCACCTGAGCTATTACGGTTAACAGTGTATCTAGATTATCGATTAAAAATCCAATCACCATCTCCGCTAGCATGGCTCTCCTTAGCCAGAGAGTATCGCGGCATGGTACAGTAGTAATACAGGCGTGTCTAATGTTCCACATTTCCGTCTACATTCCAGTCTTATGATAGCTGTCCATCTCCCTTTCACTCTTATTATAGCCGCAGCTTGGCCCAATATAAATAGCTTTGTCAATATTGTTGAGGTACCGATAACAACATGTAAATTATTAATCTCAATATACGTCAACTGATAACTTTTAACGAATATCCAGCAGTTTTTCAAGTGGCGTGACACGTCCAGCAGATCCTTGAAATGTAGATCCGTCAGCAAAAAAGAATTGCAAGATATCACATCTAGGCCACCACATCCGCTAAGATCTGCATAAAATAAAGTTCGTGCACACCGTACGTTTTCTGTGACAACACAACAAACTCATCGGTAAATCAAATTGGCACACAGCAGCACGTTGTAATTCTTCTGTTCTCATGTATGTGTATGTTAACACCACATCTCTTTAAATCGCATTCACAGATCGGTTGCAGGATAAAAGCTCAATAAGGCCAGCTATTAGTTACCACAACTATCTGATGAATACCTGGTTGGCTCTCACACACCAATCGCCACTATTTATAAAATTAGCTACTACGCAAAAAAACAAAACGAGTGTCAATCATGCCTTTAACCTAACTGACACATGCCAAAAAGCTAACCATAGATACACAGAAATTAACATAAGCAGAACATCACTCAGCCCTTCTTTGCTTCCAATCTCCGCAAATGGAGATATGGTAGCGACATCACAAAACATCTCTTATCAAAGATCATGTAGCTAAAGGCGCTAACAAGACGGTTTCAGTAAAGAAAATCATTATATAAACCCTTTCGGCTTGCACCAGAACGCCGATGCCTCTGACTGCATCTGCAGCAGATGACTTACAGCAAGGTGATGTTGTGATCCACAACCTCCATCTTTAGCTATTGCTATTAACCAATAAACGCGCTAGCTCATCGGTTTTTACGTCTTCCAGCTAGTCGAAAGAGATTCGAAATAACTCTGGCTATCAAGTCTGTTTTCTAGCCCTCTATTGTCATTTGAGTAGTATAAAACAGCAAGCCAAGACCGTGTAAGATACATACTATTTTAGCGGCTGATACACCACCAAGAGCAAGATCGCGTCGCGTAACAGTCAACGATAAAAGTATCAATCATGGCACTTGTATCGGTGAATGCCAGCTCTACACTTTCTGTCTAGCTGGCAGCACTTTAAATTATCAGCGCACAAATCAACTGATTTTTATATCAACTAATATCTATAGCGTGCATGCAAATCATATTCAATGGCATACAATCCATTGAATATCCATTAATGAGCACTAAAAACAACATATAAAGCGCCTTTATAGAACATCTGCTACCAATATAGCGTCAGCTTTAGCGCCTTTCATTTTATTAGATATTACATCAATGAAATACTATGGTTTTTAAAAATTCAAATTTAACTTTGAAGCAATTTTTCATAGATTGCAATGGAGTTTTATTAACCAATACTGATTAAGATAATTCCTGATTATACAGACAAGCATATCGATGCAGAATAATATTAAGTTATTCAGCAGAATTGAAGTGATGGCGTTTCAGTCCATCTTTTATCTAAAGCCCATTAAATAGATCGACCATATTATTCGTTTGAGGATGCCTAAGCGTAGGCTTAGTCGTTGCTGTTCTATACCAAACTCTGTCCACAAAATAGTCTAATTTATCTTTCCACTGGCTAAACAGTTTCACAAACCAAAAAAGACAGTCTGTAAATTCTTACTAACATAGACCCGATCATTAATCTTATCTTATTTTTGCCATTTAGAAACTGTAAGTTAAGATATACAATAACCCTTAGTCAAAACAGATTCAGGCTTTTTGCTTGCCTTAGGAGAGATCTAATTTTAGATATTGTACTTGTCTTACGATAGAGAACCTCATCATCATAATATTTTGCAATCAACTATATTTTCAGTATATATTTTTCACAAATACGGCTGCGCGATGAAGATGCATATAACGATTTTTGAGCAAATAGTTAAATCCGTTTAAGAGCTACACATTGCTAGAAAGTGTAATCCTAACGAAAGACTTTACCATACAAGGCTGCGCGCTATGCAAAGACAGGATGCTGATATACATATATCCTTTTACATCGCCACAATCTCGCTAGTAAGGAATAAAGGTCTTGCAGTGGCCATTCTTTTATGTACATAGAAGTCAATATTATAAGCCACGTGGATATTGGACGTTATATATCGTCGCCATGACTAGTAGCGCCGCCGACCACTTCCTAATTAGACTGCTTTGTGAATACCATAAGTATTCAGCATGAGTTGTTTATTCCAGTATCCCAACTTTTGCAGGCTGGATGGGTGGCATTGATCAGCGTATCAATAAAGTTCTTCCTGGCCATTCCTTAAGCAATGGCTATAGTATACGATCCAAGTCACGGATCGTACTCAGAATATCTAGCCACAGCGCATTAGGAATGGTAAAACAACCCAAGTTGGTGTAAGCCAGCAGCTTGCTGCTCAAACCAGTTCCAAATAATGTAATAGCAATTAGCTAAGAAGTTAAACGATAGCCTCCTTCGGAAGAAGGTGAACAACAACACCAAAATCAATCAGTTGTGACATCAATTTTCTACCATCTTTCCAGCGCACAGGATGTTGTGATACTTGTCAGCACGTTTTATCAGCTAGCGCTCATCCTTTTCTTGATAATATAAAGCCACATCATCAATCATCACATCGATATCCAAGCCGAAAAGATTATAAGGATAGAGCAGAGAAGCTTAAGACCTGAATTTTAAAGCACCTGAGCCTGTAAGCAGATTATGTACTGTAGTGTTTTCTTCTTATTGCTATTCAAGAATAGCAGACTTACAAATATCGGCTTGTCTAGCTGTGATTAAAGATGCTGGCAAACAGCGCGTATGAAGCAGTATATTCCAACGCCATCTCTTTTTTGCTAGCAATCTAAAATACATTACGTTAGCCATCATATCGCGACTTGCTAGCTGGTTAATGAGGTCATGTCCAAGTCTACTAAGCGCAGTGGTCAACCGGTACCGGCAAAATTTTTGTACAATGCACACCTGGCTCTTATCAAAGAGCCAATGTTGTTGATAAACTAAAAACATTGATGCATTTTTATGTAATGCCAGCGATTTAGGCACATCAACAATGAAAACGCAGGAGTTGTCGCTTGCCATCGTCCATCTTACATAGATCAATTGTATATTTATCAATTAATCTGGTCATAGTGGATGACATATGTTCAGCGATTCGCATTGGCTATTTACATAAAAATCAATGTAGTAAAAACTGTGTCACCACGCCATAAAAATAGTTGACAGTCAGGCACTCGTACAGCTGATTAATAGCCACCTCACCTTGATAATGTGAGGTTGTGAACTCTATATTCATTATATTTCAGCGTTTCACTGACCACAGTATACAAGCGAATTGGTAGTTCAGACGCTATTTTCAGTATCGTATCTATTTTTGTCATTGTTGTCTTATCTTCTATAAGATCCTGCGCTATCCAGTTACTTAACAAAATCGCGCAGATTTTTTTCCATTTACTAAATCTCAAGCCATCCTATCTACGTAACGATTTAGTGATGGCGTTAACCGATTCCTCAGCATATCACCCATCCTCCATGTGCAGAATAGTTTTCTTACATTTGCAACTTATCTTGCCTGTACGCTCTACTGATACAGTATACGATATTTGAATCTAAAATGTATCATAAATGCCGGATTACTTTTATTTGCATCAGTAATACTAAAATCACACTGTTAGTTTTATCAAAGATACTTTTATCTGTTCGACTGCTGCAATATCAACTGGATAATATTTGTAGATACTAATCAATAATCATTAAATACAGTAATGCTAGCTGTTTTCTAATCTAAATCGAACTCAAGTAATTTTTAGCCTTGAGTGTTGTTCTGCAAACGATAATGATCAAGTTTTATACACTATACAGGAGCCAATGGATACAGCTTTCTGCTTCTCGCCGAAGCTAACTTCTGCTCTAATACGCTCACAATCAGTTCAAACTCTATTTGTGCCAACGTGTAGTCATCACATTAAAGAAAAAATAAGATGATGATAACAACATGCTGATAATTAGGTGTTTAATGAATCCCTTTATCTTCCAGTCAACAGATTAAACCAATAAAATATTTAATACCGCGTCATACTCTGTTGAGCTTACAGACCGAAAACTTATCATCCGATTTCAAGCAGTTTAACGCACGTTTTAATCATGTGTTCTCCCTAGACTATTTTCCATCTTTTGTTTTATACAAAACAAATTTACTCATAATTTTAGTAAATTAATAATTTTCGACATAAATTTTTTTATTTATTTTTTATACCATCTCATTTAGCCTATTATTATTTTAGCATTTTTCACTTTTTCTAAAAAATTCATATCTCATTGCACATGCTGGATTTAATCAAAATCTTAGCTAAATTTTAAATTTAAGAAAACCTAGTTTAATATGAAAACTATAAATCTAGCTAAAAATGTAATACAAAATATCATAAAATTAACGGCAAAACGCTGACTCAGGATGTACGGCTTCTAAAAGCTACAAATGTTCATACTGTTATAGTAGAAGTATTGCCTGTCAAAATTCCTATAGGCGTTTTTCATTACATTGGGATATTGAAAATCCTTCAACGAATTGGTTTATCTGCAACTATGGATTTATTCAATGAGATAAATATTCGCTCTTGGTACTCTGCCTATATCTATCCGTCAGGAAAATTCACTGATTTACGCGAGGAATTTATTAGTTGGTACTAGGAATTGCTGACATAAGGTAGATACCGGTAGCTTGTAAAATTTTTCGCTTTCAATCTAACACACCATGCATAAAAATTTGTATGTGAATAGATGATAGAGATGATAACAAAAATGTTAACTTAAACTTCTCTCAAAAAGTGTGTTTTATTGTGATACTGTAGCTTTAATTAGCTAAGATCTAATCTTATACTTCAATTTCTGATGAAGATATAAATAGGATTTTGATTCATTCAATATAACAAGAAGTGTTAAGAAAACCAGTCTACTACGCAACGTGTTGCATTTAACTACATTGTCAAACCAGAAGCGAGGCGTTTTTACTTCTGTGACTATGTGTCGAAGTTTGAAGCAGACTGCAACAGCGCTATAAAATTTCACTCTATTTAACTAGATAATCTTGATTATTATTGGTAGTTGCTCCTTTAGTTTATCTGATATGTAGCGTCATGCGGAACAATTTAAGCATCAATAAAACATAATTTTCTGTTATGGACGGACGCCTCTTTAGATCATTCTGATACTTTTGCTATACCACACATTTAGTAACAGAACCAGTTGATATCGCAACCCATTCAGCTAGTATTACAAGCTACATTCTATTAGAATTCAACTTTTATTGTCCTTTACTAAAAAGTTTTTTTCATGCATATTAGTCCACTAATAATCTTTAGATATAAGAAAAATTGGACAATATAGAAAATTATAGCTCTTTTTTATCAAAAAAATTGTGCTGATAGCACATAAAATTTTTAATGTTTTTCATAAAAAACAACATTTTTATCTAGTAGTCACCATTGATATTTTTATATGCTCAACAACCCTGAACAAAATCCAAGATATTCATCAACATTAAAGTTAATCACGCATGTAATTACATGGAGCAACTCATTACGATAAATAAAGAATGGCCACAGCGCCTAATCAGCATATCTGAACTTTTTACATATAGCGCAAATCGCATATAACGCAAAAAGTATTATTATCTCCAGCAGTGAGATTTCTTGCAAAAATTGCCACATGGACATTACCATTTTCTTGATAAATATCAATTCCAACTTGCAATACATATGATATGCAAATTGCTATTAGTATTGATCCCAGTCCATCAACTTCAGCATGGCCTAATCAATGAATACTAATATTACTGCAACCTCCAACTTTTGCATTATTCGCATAAAATGCTACGTTGGCGTCACTATTGCAATTTGTTCATATCCCCATGAGTCGTGATCACTAATATGCACTGATTAGATCATATATGTGTTTCCGTTGACTATTCCACTAGCTCTTATGTTTATTTGATGTATTTTTCCATAATTTACAGTTTCTCTTAAACCAGTTTTATAATAAAAGATTTTTTCTATTATCCCATGCCAGAATAAGCTTGAATCATGTGGTAATGATAAAAATACATAATAAAAAAGAGAAATTTTAGCAAAAAACCACATTATCTTTCCTATCTTCCTAAACGTGATAAATAAATCAATTTTATTGCTTATGCCCTCTTGACGGCATAATTGAAAATAGAATATCCAACATCCTATAATCCAATGTAATTCCATGTAACATGACAATTATAGCAAAGATAAACAGATAAATTTAATTCCAATGTAAACTTTGCTTAGACAAAAATTGAAAGGTTGCATCAATCACCAAGTCACAAACTAAAAATAAGCAGAAATCTTTGATACATAAAGATATTCAAAAATACACAATTTCAGATACCTACACAGTTAATATGCTAAAAGAATAAACTGGATTTACATAACCTAAAATTTAGATATCCTAAAATCAAAAATATTAACCAGTAAAATAGCGCTGCTTCCATACATCAAATTAGATTAATTTGTTCAATTTGCTACCACTTGGCTTTATAACAAAAATAAATTATCTGGCTCGCAGACGAGAAATATTACTTAAAAACTCTTGACGTGTATCTTTACTAGTTTTAAATAAGCCACCTAGCGAGGTTGTCATTGTGCTACTGCTTACATCACGAATGCCTCTGGCTTTTACACAATAATGAAACGCATCAATTGAAACTGCGACATTACTTGTACCTAATAAAGTTTGTAACGCAATTAAAATCTGCTGGGTTAAACGTTCTTGAACTTGTGGTCGTTGAGAAAAAAATTGAAGAATACGATTAATTTTAGATAAACCAATCACTTTATCATTTGGAATATATGCCACTGTCGCCTTACCATCGATGATAACAAAATGATGCTCGCAGATACTAGTTAAAGTAATATCACGAACTGTAACCATTTCATCGAAATACATTTTATTTTTGATCAAAGTAATTTTAGGAAAATTATTATAATCAAGCCCTGAGAAAATTTCATCAACATACATTTTAGCGACCCTCTTAGGCGTTTCCAACAAACTATCATCACTAAGATCAAGATTAAGTAAACGCATAATTTCACCCATGTGCTCCTCAATCTGTTGTTTACACTCATTTAAGGAAAGAGAGTGACCACAAAGTGGAGTTTCAAGACCACTAGCTTCTAGTGCTTGACGAACAAGATGCGCTTCTTGACTTAGCGATGACATGCATTTCTCCAACAATAAAATTCAACATTTATCCATGCGCATACTCAATAAATTAATACCACTATTTCATTATAGTGCACTACTCTAACAAAATATTTTTTATATCGTGCTGATTTTTATATAAAAATACTATTTATCCTTTGTTTTCTATATTTATTTAGTTCTATATCATTAGATAGAGTCTAGTCAGAGACACACAACTATTCATGGCAAAATGGCTGCTGATGGATATATATGTTGATAGCAAATTATCATTATGAATAATAGTTCATCGTCACGCAAAAAGCCTCTTTATCTACTTTGGCTAAGTGTTATGGCATATTCAAACTTTTAGAGTTTTCAAAGAAAAAAACAAGATAATGTTGATTATCAACTATGAGACCATGTTGGCAAAGGTTGTTACTTTGCTTAAAAAGCAATTTGTAGCCACATCTATATTCCAATTGTTCTTGCTTTAAACAATCTTCTTCATGCTAGATAATTCTGTAAATAAAACGACACTACACTATTGAATCTACTCAGCTATCCTTTTAATCAGCTGATATAAGTGGCCACATTTCGAATGTGGAACTCCTTACAAACAAGTATCTGATTGGCTAACATTATATTAGGCGATTGTTTGTGAGTAATTCCATCCTTGCTAGTAAATGTTTTGTATCATTTAACTCCATACGAGAAAAAGATGGACTCTTTATGTATGTTGTTCTATTAAAAAAACCCTTTAATACACTCTGCATTAAACTATTAAAGAATCTTATCTTTTACATGAAGTCGATCTGTAACGACTTAAGACAATACGACTCATTCTTTCCTTTTATCTCATCCTCTCATGCATTTTCTAATTTTCCTATGTTGGATATAACATTTTCCTTTAAAGCATTCATGGAAAAATATTTCGTAGCTTCACTAATACCACTTAGTGCATTTATGTTCGACCCCTACTATGAAGCTAAGGAAAGCATGACGACATCTAAACGCTGTTTTTAAATCAATGCATGTTTGTTTTGATACCATTATAAAGTCAAGATATTCAACATACATCGCAGATAACTAACTAAACCATTTATCACTTCTGATGTAGTTTGGCTAGAGGACTTCCAGTAAGATTGTTCAATGTTTTTCTGCAATTTTAGATCTTGCAACGATATCTGTGTAACCTTAATGAATCTCCCATCGGATAACATGTTTGCTGTAATAATATTGGCAGGATAAAGTGGAATAAGTTACTTCAATACATAAATTGATATTATCCGATAGATTGTCGCAGAGCTAACTAATGAGATACAGCTTTATATTGGCAGAAAATTAAGAAAGAATCTCTTTGATCTATATAACTTTTTGCTTTTCCATACCAACATATGCAACAAAAATTCTTTATAAAATATAAGGAATTTTCACTAAATAACCTTTGCTAATATAGCCATTATTTACTTAGGCAATACATTATGAACAAAACATAAGTAATTAATAAAATTATTGAAAAAGCATATTTAACCAAAAACTCTGGAAAATAACTTAATGTATTCATTAAAACACTGACAAGAAGAATTAAAGTCTTTAAATGATGTGCAACTAGTTTGATTCAATAACTTTTGAATTAATAAAAGAGCAACCAGAGAAGGACGCAATCCAAAAACAGAAAAACTACTTAAAATCAATGCTGTAAAGTGCACCTAATTTTAAATCAAGTAAAGGTTTGAAGGAGGCAATCAAACAATTAACTCAAAATGATGTACTAATTAATATACATGTCCATAAATTAATATACATGTCCATAAATTAATTTAACTAATTTTGGACAAGCATTATTAGCACTATTCAAAATCGAACTATTTTGAACAACTAAAATTGTTTATCAAGATTAGAAAATTTTTAAATTAGTCATTAATCAAACTTAATTATCATATCAAGTTTTAAAATAGGCTATAATTAATACTTAGCCTTTTTATGTGTAATTTCATCAGTAAAAAATATAACAAAAAATAAACGCACTATAGAATACTATAGAATATATGTGGTAGATTTTTATAAATTTATTAGAAAATCTAGTGTATGGCATAGGCTATGTTGCACTCTCATGCTTCATGAATTTGTTCTCCATTCTTAAACAGAATGCAGGTTTACCACCCAACAGTAGAAAATGTGTTCAAGCAGGTAAATCTCATTATTGCCTGTTCCAGATTTTCTAACCAAACTGTAGCAAGCTTAATTCCCATTGAAAGGTTTGTTTTCTCAAACTACACTTCTTCCAGCCTCCAGCTTCCAGCATCGTAGCCTAACTATTGTAAAAGACGATTCAATTGGATTCGTTATTCTTGGAGGCCAAGTACATAACAGGAAGTTGTAGAATACCAGAAGTTCTTCTAGATCTTTCTACAGCGTCTTCATCGCTGCAGGATGCCTTTGCTGAAAGCCTTGGCAACAAAACATCAAATACTTTATTAGCAGCATTGCAGCTCTCTGTTCTAACCAAACCTCACACAGCTCAACATTAACTTTCAGTTGCATGCCTTTGTGTAGTCAAGCCAGCACATTAGCTGTTTTGTATACCAAACATGGTAGGTTCTGTGCATCTTAAAATATTTTTTTTGTTGTATTTCAAAAGCAAAAGCATCGTCTCACGTAGCAAGCCTTAGAGACAGAGTTAAACCATGTACTCATAGTGTATTAAAAAGTTAGGACCAATTCTCTTCTGACTTTCGATAACTATTTTCTATAGTATAACTAGCTCCTTAGGTCCATGCTCAGTGACACCAATAATAACGCCAGCAGGAAAAGGAAATCTTTTTCCTGACAGGAGCAAGATATCACATCGGCAAAAAAAATAAACACGTAACGCTGGTCGCTTAAATCACACAACGCACACACCATTGCTTATGCTCTTCAAGCTATTCATGTTTCACTCTACTTGATGATACTGAAATGAGCCATATGCTTTTCACCTAAAACCGCCAACCATATTCCATTCATAAAAATTACCAGTAAATGTACCTAGCAAGGCACAACCAAAACAGACAATTCTTTATCAATTTTTGCAATCATTAGATAAGTAAGTAGCAACTAACTATTAAAGTATATTCCGTTGATGCTACGATCCACCAACCTTAAGAAATTTAATTTCAACATCACAAACACCAGTCTATTAAAATTTTTTGTGGTAATTAATCGTTATTAACAGACAACATGAAACCTTTTCCTGTCGACAAGGCCTCATTTAGAATGTTTTTGCAGTGATGCTTCAAACTCAGCCTTAACTGCGGTATCTAACTAGCTGCCTGGCACTATTACAAATGAGTTCATGCAATGGATAAGAAGTATTATCTTGTTTCGTGGATACCAATCTTCTAGAATTTTTCATTGTATATTATCTCTCTGTTGTTGAAGTTATTCATAAAATGAATCATCAGGATATGCACCAATCACCGAAAACCACATACACTAAAATTAGTATAACTCTTAGCTAATGATAGCTACTATCATAAATACACTAAGTGGTATTATTGAAGTCTACTAAATGTTTTCTATAAATCCTTTAAAGGAAAGCGTTATATTTTACATAAGAAAGCTAGAAAACGAAAGTGAAAAAAATAAAAGGAAAGAACAAATTTTAGTATTATAATCGCTAGAGATTAACAAGGTCATATAACCAATCAGATTTGTGAAAAGTTTAATGCATAGTGTGTTACCAATTTTCTTTAGCAGATCATCAATAACGATCATCTAATAAAGAGTCTTTTCTTTGATCAGATTGAGCTAAATGACACGAACCCTTTGCTATCGAGCATAAAATTACTCACACACAATCGCCTAATAAAATTAGACAATCAGAGACTTGTTGGTAAGGAAGTTCCACATTCAAAATGTGTGCACTTATATCATCTGATTAAAAGGATAGCTGAGTAGATTCAATGGTATATGGTAGTTTTATTTGCCGAATTATCTATCCTGAACAAAATTATTTGAAACCACAAGAATTGAAATGCAGCGGTGCCTACAAATTACTCTTCAAGCAAAGAAACAACCTTCTTCACCAACATAGTCGATCATCAACATTATCTTGTTTTATCCTTTAGCAATGGTAAGTTTGGATATGCCATAACGCTTAGCCAAAGTAGACTTAAAGGCTCTTTGCTGGCCTGAATATCAGAATTTATTTTAGATATTGTAGCTGTCTGACGATGAATCATCATCGTAATGATATTTTCCATCAATTATATCTCTGAGCAACCATATTGCTACAAACAGAGCTATGAAATTAATGTCTATATAATAATCCTGAACAAAATAGATATTTTAGATCAAAAATTACACTAAAAAGCAATAAAAATTTATTATTAATTTTTTATCAATTTCTATTTTTATTGGATTAAGATAATGCTTGGAGAAACAAAATTATATTCATTTTTAATATATTGGATTTCTGAGATTATGGCATATCCTGCTGATTGATTTTGTGAATAACTTCCACAAAACGGAGATGATATATAATGAAAAAGTCTACTCTAGAGATATCTATAAAATCAAATATTACATCTGATCAATTGTATGAACTTATACATAATAGTAGCCCAAAGCAGTTTATAGCCACCAAGATTGATGGTAAAACTCGAAACCATCCTGCAACAATATTCTGAATGCCAACTAATCGGCAGTCGATAGCCTCATGCAATCTGTTCATAATATCTGTTTCCCACAAGCAAACTATACAGACTGATATTTCCGATGCTGAGATTAAAGTGCTAAGATAATGGATCGCAGCTTAAATGGAATATGTTTTAACAACTAATTGAACATCCTTATATAAGGCGTTCAGAAAGCTGCGAAGAGTTCGCCTAGCATCTCTGTACCTGCTATGCATCTCCACCGGAGATTTTTACGAAAAGCACATTAAGATAACCGTTATTGTATCGGCAAAAAAATACATGATCTATCCACCAACACAACACAATCAGCAAATTAAAACAGTAATGGCCCGAAGAGAACAAGCAATGGCGCCCATATAATTTAAAGGATACCAACTACGTTTATTCCTTTAGCGATGGGCATATATAATTTTGTCAGGCAAAATGATAGGTTTTACTTGCTTCTGATTATTTGTATCACTAAGCATGGACGTAAGGCGGTAGTTGTAATTGAAGATGCTTATCAAGAATAAGAATGCAACTTGACAAAACTTATCAATACCCTACGAGCACGTAGCTCCTTAACCACAGCTTCCATGGTTTCTCTACGTAGGATGGTACACTTTATTTTTGAAATGCAATGCCAAAAATATATTCCCGGATACAAAGCACCTATACCACTGTTTTGGTAGGCAAAACAGTTAATATGTGCTTTTCACTCCAGAAAAGCATGCAACAGAAAATTAAGGTTTATGGCTCAGGAGGTCTGAGTAGTATAGAAGAGTAATTCCGATAATAACATCCTTGATGTTTTATTGGCAAGATTTTCAGCGCCTTAATCCCACAGAGATTAAAGATGCTAGAGAAAGATCGATAAGAACTGCTGGCTAGCATTCTACTACTTCCTGTCAGAACAGTTGGCATCAACACTAACAACGAATACAATTGAATAACCTTTCTCAACAGTTAGGATACGAATGCAACGTGCGAAAAACTCTAGCTTGAGAAAAACAACCATTTCAATGCTATTTAAGCTTGCTTCAAGCTTCTAAGAAAACTGGAACTGGCTAAGAGAGGATTTTACATGCTCTGACACCTTACATTGCATAGTAAGGAACCTTAAATTTAAGGATGTAAAATAGATTAACGAAGCATCAGAGTAGAATGTAGCCTAACTGTCATAGAGTATGATTTACAAATATCTTTCTTGAAACAAAGGAATATTCAATATTATTAATAGTATCAAATTGCTGTAAATGAACTAGAATCATATTCTAATTCCTTTTAAAAAGCTGTTATTATTAGAATAATAATTGGTTGATAAGATCCGAAAATAAAGCGATTAACAAAAAAAACTAGCAAAATTCTTAGGCATTTTAAAGCAACAAAAAATCTAAAATTTATTATTTTTCTTTAATTGTTATTAAAAATACATATAGATAATCCATTATTTATTTACATGAATAGCAGAAGATGCCAATTATATCTATTTTATAATTTAATGTAGGAGAAATCTAACATGTAAAGGTCGATCAGATAGTTCTTCATCATCAATATCTTCCTTAGAGCTATTATAAAGAAGATCATTGTTATAAACTTCAAAAATAATAGCCGCCATCTGTTCTTCAGCTTGTTGAAGAAAACTTAAAAATTGATTGCAAGTCATTCCAGCCGATAACGAAAAAGATTGACTAACGACTAGTTTTGGCAAATTTTCATCATTTATTTCCATAAATACTTTGGCAGTTAATGAGCTAGCATTAATTTGGCTTAAATTTGCCAATAAAGTAATAATCGATGTTGGTTTGAGTTCAGCTAAAACTGAAAAAACTAATATGTTTTCAACAATATCAACTTTAGCATCAAAAACACCATCAATATTTTGCATATGTGGTAAATGCAATGCCTGGCAATTATCACATTCAAAATATGATGTTTTGAATTGAACAATCCACTCTCGCAATTTAGCTATGTCAGGAAAATAAATCAAATCCATTAATTAACCTTATTTTATAAAAAATACTAGCAAATTTACTTATAAAAATTCGCGATCTATACATCTAAAACCAAAAATATATTATATTTTATCATGATAAATCATATTTAACGAGACATTCAGACTCATAACTTAATCTATGTTGCGATGATTACACTGCTTATCTTTTATCTTGCCTTGACCATTTTCTTAACTATTTTATGAGTGAATATCTAAAACCGTAAAGTTAAGCAGTGTCAGTCAATTAACCTTAATAACCACTAGTATCATACAATCAATTGCTAACATAATTATATCAAGTAAAAACACATTTTTCATAAATAAAACACTTAATTCAATTTAGTTATTTATCACTAAATAAACTGATACTATTAGTATATAGTATTAGTACTATGCAAATAATTTCGAGTTTTATTATCAAATTTTTATTTATTTCCTTAAAGAAATACATAAACATATCATCCCGGAATAATTTTTTGAGTTATTAGCAAATCTGGTGTGTATCGATTTAGGTTGCATTCGCTCGTCTGATACATGTTAATCTGTTTTACATCCTTAAAATTTTACGTTATTTAGCATCAGCATGGTTAGCGGGTTAAATCTTTTTAGCTAATTCTAGCTTTTTTTAGCAGACTGTAGCAGGTTAAATAGCATTGATAGATAGGGTTGTTTTTCTAGAACAAGAGTTTTTCGT
>JBHEQW010000006.1:0-58436 GCA_046530935.1 Arsenophonus sp. | reverse complement strand
GCGCGAAATTAGATACTACTTGTGATCCTTTGTATAAACTCATCTGTAATGCTGACAACCAGATGGTAGGCAATGCTGTTGAGGCTGACCCTCGGAAGCTATTCTCTGTTGCAACAACATGTGAACGTCCTGTTGTTTAATGCCGACTTGAGGCCTCATGATCTCGTCGTAATGGTTATTTGCCACAGCAACCTATAGCAGATTGCTATTTGTGATATTGAAATTAAAATAAAGCTTATAAAGTAATTATGGATTGCAGCGGCAATGAAATATGCTTGAACAGATAGGTGTTCAGCCTTATTTTAAGCGTTTAAAAAGCGTAAAAGAGTTTCTATATCATGGCTGTAAACACGAATGGCAGCTTTAGCGTGATTTTTACGAAGCCATTTTTGGACACTTCCAGGTAAGAAGACAGATGGGTCTTTCTCTGTCAAGCAGGATTAATAGACTAAAAATCAATGGCTTGAAGAGTATATAGGCAATGATGCTTGTATTATTTAAAAGATACGCATTACGTTTATTTCCTTCTTGATGCCATAGATAGTTCTGTTAGGCAATATGATCGGCTTTACTACTGGCCATTATTTGGATCAGTGAGTATGGATGTAAGGAGTTAGTTGTGGTTGAAGATAATTATTGAGAGTTAGAACAGAACTGGGATTAACTTATTCGTTGGCTGATAGCGCGTAGCTTAACAGTATATTTCAGGCCAACTACTGGAGACAGTGCCTTTGGTTTTTGAAATGCAATGGCAAAAATATTTTTATTCCAAGGCAGGACACACAGAATTAACTGTTTGTGTATATAAAACAGTTAACGAGCTTCCTTTACTTCTCAAAAGCATCCAACTGAAAGTTAAGGCTGAGCGGCTTGATGTTATAGACTAGCAGAGAGCCTTGATGCCATTAAATAAAGCAGTTGATGTTTTGTTAGCCAATGTTTTCAGTAAAGTATTTATGCAGCGGATGAAGCAGCTTGAGAAAGATTGAGAAGAACTTCTTATATTATAGGACTTCCAGTTATTTCAGTTGGTATCAATAAGAATATGAATGCAATTGAATCATCTTTTTTGACATAAGTATATGAAGTCGGTGCACGAAGAATTGTGCTTCGAGAAAAACAATCATTCCATTTCAATGCTATTTAAATGACTACAGTTTCCTCAGAAAAGCTAGAACTGCTAATGTGTATTTGATCTGCTGATCAAGGTGCTAAATAACGTTAAATTTAAGGATGAATAACAGATTTACGAAGCATCAAAGTGGAACATGGTTTCGCAGGTCATACACCAGATTTGGTAATAACTCATTAACCAAATTAAATATAGTTATTC
Source organism: Arsenophonus sp. (assembly GCA_046530935.1). GTDB lineage: Bacteria > Pseudomonadota > Gammaproteobacteria > Enterobacterales > Enterobacteriaceae > Arsenophonus. The sequence goes on along the minus strand of JBHEQW010000006.1, from coordinate 57,103 downwards.
CGTAAGCATAGTAATAATAAAATTAAAACCATTGATCTGAAATTATTTTATAAGATTTATTTGTTGCGATTACTAATTGGAACCAATAAAGTTGCTCAACTGGTTTTTGGTTATCGTACAGTCAAAACGAATAATGTACTTTGAGATAAAAAGAAAGATGGATTGATAAAAATAACTATCATACTAATGTAGGTACTAAGCAATAGATTTTTATATTACAAAGGCCAGAACTTAAGGATATACATAAAGCAGCATTAAAAATGCGAGATTGTGAAGAGTAAGAGCTATGCTGTGCTGCTATGCTAATAGCAGTTTTATTCATATTGATAGAGGACAGGACATGTTAAAAGATACTAATCTAGTTAGTAGGGTCTAGTAGGTATCAAATAAATTAATATTAAATAATGATGTATTTACTATTTATGAAGTAAAAAATTAGGTTTATAACCCATATTATGCGGAAATATATGCGAATTTTGGATGAAAATAGTTTAGATATGCCGCTAGGCGGCAGTTTGGGTTGTGAAAGTAAAATTAATTGTTATGCTTACAAAGCATTCATTAAATTTGCATTTTATAACCTAGGGTTATTTTGATTATGTTGTGATTGGCCTGATGTGGCAGGAACGCATTTTCGGTACAAATTTATGCTCTGTAAAATAAAAATAAGTTTTTGATCAATGGAATTGCTTATTCAAAGCTAATGTTTAGTGTGGTATAATATTTATGGGTTACAGCAGTTCATAACTTGTAAGTGTTGCGGTGAAATTACTTTTGCTGATATCAAACTGCTTGTTTTACATTGTCATCTGGCATAGGCCAGGCCAAGGTCATGTTATCTTTGTTACATGTAAATAAGTTAATTTCTATGGAAATTATACTTTTCCAAGGTGGAATTGGAAGTACTGCTTATTATAAAGGTCATCATGCAACCAATATCTCTGCTGGCAGCAGAGATATTGGTTGCTTTTTTTGTTTTTAATTATGATAAAAATAAAAAGTTTATGGTTAGGTGTAGGGGATATTGAATCGCTTTTTAAAGCGAGCGCAAGAGATTTGCTGTGGCTATTGCAAGTTAAAATTTTATTGGAGTGTGTGTATTCTTTGAGATAACGCGATAAATTTAAAGACATTTAAATCTAGATATTTAGGTGTTTAATAATCATTATTTATTCAATTTTATGCATTTTTTATTAATAATCCCGTTGCTTTTACGTTGTTTTTTTGCCAAGCTAATCGTTGATAAAAAGTAGTTTTTTGCTACATAGAATATATTTTTGCAAATTTATGCGAAGGAATCTTTTAATCAGAAGTATTGACAAACCTCCGTTTTTCTGTTTTTTGCGAGACGTGATCATCTTTAACGCCCTATAAATTCTCGATAATAGTATGTCTTGTTTACGATTCAACAAAAACCTATAGTAACGCATTATCTTAAAATGCCTCTCTGGAATCTGGCTAAACACAGCACTGATCATCTTTTCCTGATTTAAGATGTATACTGCCAGTACTTATTTGGTTTTTTGCTGTTAGTAATGATGTACACCATATTCCTCATGGCAGAAATGTTGTAGTTTTAATGTGCGGATACCAGTGAGCGTTTAAAATGTAGCGCATTATAAGGTATTTCGCGCTCTACGCGCTGGCCTTTCATTTTTTTAGCAAAGTGCACTTTCCAGTAATATATGTACTTGTAGTTTTAGATGTAACTCTGTCATTGTTTCTTTGAGCGGATATACAAAAGTCTAGAAAGACTTGTTGGATTTATCAGGTATAACTATGCTGCAACCAGCTAGATAATGGTGCTTCGGTAGATTTATCCTACTGGTCTTTTTTTTTGAAGAACAGATCATGCCATACAGCAGGTTTAATATCTAAACCAGCACAATCACATTGGTAACGTAGAGATGAACATGTGGATATTGATTGAGTTATCTATCATAAGTGTACAAGGCAGAGAAGATCCAATTTCGATATATTATTTGCGTGCCAACACTGCAGCATAACTAAAATGCCACCAATAAACAGAGCGTTGAGTAACGGCTAGTTATTGTTGAAAAAAAAGCCAAAAGAAGGATGAGGCATAGTGAAATTAATCTGTTGCAACTCCTAGTTGGATAAAATATGAGTACTACTGTGCTAATCATTGTTCAGTAGCTTTTAAATCGCATGAATTGTTGCAGGCTTTTAACTTACAGTTTTTAAAGAAAAAAGGCTGTGGAAAACATTCAGGAGAGTCCATGGCAGCATGCACCGGACATGCATAGAAAAAGTACTGCAGACAATCATTAGCTCAACAGATAGACTGGTCAACGAATTGATACTTTTATCGTGTTTTCAAAAAATTTATTCCAGCCATTATCAAGAGTAAAAAGCAGTTTAGTTGAGCGCCTGGGTATATCATCTCTGTAAATTACCTTCTTGGTCTCTTATCAGAGAAATAAAAATTATCAGCCTATCCGCATTTGTGAGATCTATCGGTCCAGTTATCTTTCGTTTATCCGAGTAGTTGGCAAAGGATATTGGATTATATACATACTTTCTTATAGATGATGAATTCATCGCTAAGCATAGTTTTAGTTATGATCCACATCAATGTAGTTGTATCCAACATTATCAGCTTTACCTGTGGTCTGCGTTGCTAAAAATTACGGATAATCTTGACTAGATGGAATAATACTTGCGTGTCGAGAAAAAATTAATGACCGAGTCCTCTTCACTGAGGTAAATTGGTATATAAGCTCTTTTTTGGTATAATGAAAAATGCAGTCAGTCTATAATTATTAATTTCGGTATGGAGATTAATAAAAGAAAGAAATTGCTTCTGATAAGAATTAAGTATAACAACATGAAGTTGTATGCCTTGTCTTTCTGGGTTTACCTTGTTTACGCTTTTTAAAAGATTTATATTGAGCAATCTGGATGAATTCATGAAAAAATTAACATATTATTAGAGTATAAAACACTACTTAGATCACGAACATCCCTAGATGTAGGGTACCTACTTAGCTCATACCATAGTTAGCTACATTCTTACATATTATTTACATTTTGAAACATAAATTTTTTTCTTGTAAGAAATATTGTATTTTTGTATTATTTTTAAGGTAGATAAAAATATTTACCAATAGAACTCTGGAGGCAGAAACGAGATGACACTAATCTCTTAGAGATAGTTCCCAGTGGTTGGGAATTTATTTTTGACAATGGTAGGTGTCTGAATAACACCTAATGAGGGTAATAATAATGATAAAGCGCAATATTTTTGCAATAGTTATCCCGGTAGCGTTCTTAGCTGGTACAGCAAACGCAGCTGAAATCTATAATAAAGATGGCAATAAACTGGATTTATATGGTAAAGTTAGCATTCGTCACTTATTTAGTAAAAGCAGTGGTAGTGATGATGATTCGCATGTACGTCTTGGTATTAAAGGTGATACTCAGATCTCTGATCAACTAACTGGTTTTGGTCATTTTGAAGGGGAAAGCAAAACCAACAAAAGTGAATCTGAGAATAAAAATACAAATTCTATAGCTTATGCCGGATTGAAATTTGCTGACATTGGTTCATTGGACTATGGTCGCAACTATGGCGTTTTTTATGATGTCAACAAATGGACTAACGTTCTGCCTATTTATGGTGGAGACTCTATGTCTCAGGTTGCTAGCTACTTAACTGGCCGTAACCTTCTAACTTACCGTAATACAGATTTCTTTGGTCTGGTTGATGGTTTGAACTTTGCCCTACAGTATCAAGGCAAAAACACGAAAACCAACAAATCATCAGGTAGCTCAGATTACTTGAAAAACAACGTGGATGGCTTAAGTGTAGCTGCTAACTACGATATCGGCTGGGGCGTTGCACTTGGTGCAGGTTATACCAAATTTAACCCTGATATAACTGATGCTAGTAAAGATTTAAGCGACGATGATGATAATAGTGCTGATGCCTGGAACGCTGGTATTAAATATGATGCCAACAACCTATATTTAGCAGCAATATACGGTGAAACACGTAATATGAGCAGCTTTGATCTTGCTACTGATCCTAGCAGTAGCAGCAGCCTAACTCAAGTCGCTAATAAAACTGAGAACTTTGAATTGGTTGGTCAGTATCTGTTTGATGAAATTGATCTAAAACCATCTATCGCTTATGTGCAGTCTAAAGGCAAAGATTTGACTGATACTGTCTACTCTCAGAAGCAAGATTTGGTGAAATACGTTTCTCTTGGTGCTTTCTATTATTTCAATAAAAATCTAACCGCAGTTGTTGATTACAAAATTAACCTAGTCAATAGCAATGTCTTCACAAAAAAATATGCTATTGGCAGCGATAACTTAGTTGGTTTGGGTTTACTTTACCAGTTTTAATTATTACTTAGCTATGATAATTTAACAGTAAAACGAAAACATAAATTTAAAAAGCAGCGCTTAGAGAGTGAGGAGAAGAGAAGAAAGCGCTGCTTTCTTATCAATTTATGTTAATTGAGAAAAATTGTTACTAGACGAATAATATCAACTTAAACAAATATTACAAATTTGCCTTATTTTTATCGCGGTGAGCGTGTTGGCAATTTATTTTCATCTTGTTAACATGAGATCCATCGATCACCAAATTATAACTAAGTTATTGAAATTATAAATATGTTTGAAAATATTATTACTGCTTATGTCGATCCTATTTTAGGCTTAGAAGAGAGTTTTAATGCTGATCCACGTAAACAAAAAATCAATTTAGGTATTGGTGTTTACAAGGATGAATCAGGGAAAACTCCAATTCTTATTTCCGTTAAAAAAGCAGAAAAATATTTATTAAATAATGAAGTGACTAAAAATTATCTTGCTATTAGCGGGATACCAGAATTTGCAAGAGTTACTCAAACATTACTTTTTGGCAATAATCATTCAATTATCGACGAAAACCGTGTTCGTACTTTACAGGCGCCAGGCGGAACAGGTGCATTGCGTATTGCTGCTGAATTTATTGCTAAACATACCTGTACACAACGGGTCTGGATCAGTCAACCAACCTGGCCAAATCATGAAAATATATTTAAAGCAGCTGATCTGACAAGCTGTCATTACAATTATTATGATGCTGAAAATCATAATCTGGATTTTTCTGGTATGTTAACCAGTTTAGAAGATGCAAATCCTGGTGATATACTATTACTACATGGTTGCTGTCATAATCCTACAGGTATTGACCCAACGCTAGATCAATGGGAAATTCTATCTGCTTTTGCAGCAGAAAAAAAATTATTACCTATTTTTGATTTTTCATATCAAGGTTTTGCTAAAGGGTTAGATGAAGATGTGAAAGGTTTACATATTTTTATCAATAAAAATCCTGAGATCATCATTTCCAGTTCCTATTCAAAAAATTTCAGCTTATATAATGAACGGGTTGGAGCCTGTACTATTATTGCCAATGATAGTAATCAAGCAGAACAAGCATTTAGTCAAATAAAATTGATTATTAGAGCAAACTACTCTAACCCACCTGCTCATGGGGCAGCTATTGTTACTACGATTTTATCTAATGAAATTTTAAAAAAAGAGTGGATCGAAGAGCTGACAACAATGCGGAAGCGCATTCAACGTATGCGTCAGTTACTTGTAAATACATTACAAGAAAAAGGTACTAAGCAAGATTTTAGTTTTATTAGCAAACAAAACGGTATGTTCTCTTTTAGTGGCCTTAATCAAGACCAAGTAACTGAGCTGCGTGAAAAATATGCTATCTATGTAGTTAGATCAGCTCGAATTAATATCGCGAGCTTAACATTAGAGAATGTTGTTCCTTTATGCAAAGCTATCATTAATGTTTTATAAAAACAATGTTAATTTAGATATTTGCCTATTATGTCAATAGGCATAATCGGTTTTTTATTATGAATAGCTAATTATAAAATTGTATGGTATAAATAAAATTATCGTTGATAAAAGAGGATTGAATTGATATTCATTATTTAAATTGGGTTATGCCTAATTCCAGTGTATGGGTTTTCAGAGATGGATGGTTAGCTGTATCCTTCTGATTGATTTTGTAGATGATTTCAATAATAGATAGATGGTATGCAATGGAAAAGCCTAGCCTATGGATATCTATGAAACCAGATATTAGCTGTGATTCAATTGCATAAATTTATCACTAATTGTTGTGCTAGGCAGTGATAGCCAGCCCTGTTGAGGCTTAGCTTGAAGCCATGATGGTATAACATACTGAACACCGCCTTGATTGTTAGGAAATTGAATTACTTTTTAAAAGAGTAGTAAAATCTATCCTTTTTTGCTAAAAGGAGATTAAATCAGTTTAGTTTGTTTATTGTAACTGAAAATTTCATTGAAGTATTTATTCTTTGAACCTAACTTACTAAAAGTTAGGTACATTAACTCTAAGTATTTGGATTTTTTTAATAACTATAGTTTTTCTATTTTATGCATTGTTTCTAACAACAATTATATTACCTGCTCAGCTAAGCTAAGCGTTGATAAAAAGCAGACTGTTTTGCTACATAGAATGAATATATTTATACTAATTTATTATGCGTAACAGAATCATTTCATCAGAAATGAGAACTCAAGTTTTTCTTGTTTTTTTGCAAATCCTCATCTACACAACCTTATATACATTCAGTAATATAATGTGCCTCATTTACTACTCAATAAGAAAGCATAGTAATAACCAATCTTAAAATTTATCACTAGCATATACCTAATATGCTTAATATAGTAGTGATTAATCATATCTTTGTTGCATCAGGATTTGCTGCTTATACGCCTTAAGTCAGGTGCTTACATGCTAATGATGTTCAACCAGCCTTCTTCAGTAATGCAGTAATTTTAATGCTGATACACAGATACACAGGAGTGGGTTTAGGTGGCGTCAAAGGTATTTTCACGCTATGGCACAGCCATTTTATTTTTTTAGAGAAGTACACTTTCTAGTAATGTCTGTACTGTTTCATTCAGGGTGGATAATGCGCTACTGCTCTTCTTGTATAAGATCTTCCTTCAAGAAAACAGAAAGAGTAGTTGGATTTATCATGTCATATCTGTTATGCATAAGCCGGATGACATCGCCTAGCTAGGTTTCTTTGACCACATTCTTTGGAAGAATAGTTCAATACTATACAGTATGTTTAATATCCAGAAGAACCACAGGTGATAGAGGCCTAAACATGTGGATAATATTTATTGAATTGTTGACAATAATCGTACAAGGCACAGAAGAAAGCAATTTTAATATCATGATTGCGTAAAATATAGCCTTGAGAGTAGTTGACAGTTTTTTTTGAAAAAATGCAAAAGAAGATATGGGATAGTGAAAGTAATGTGTTGTCATACTCAAAGTTATGTAAAACATGAACGCAACACAATATATGATATGAACGTAGCAGTGTAGACTAGCCTATTATTTTATATATTCATGATCTGATTGCTGTTTTATACTTTCCTATATGTTCTTCTTTCATTGAGAATTTATGTAGATAGCTCGGAGAATAAATTTGCTGGAAAGTCTAAATCAAGTAAATTAAAAAAATAACACGCGACTTCAGGTGTTAGGTTTTACTGTTTATCTAAATTGCTTTATGATCTCTCTTACAAAATGAATTATGATAGACTGGTTGAAAATTTTTTATAACCTAATATATAAAAGAGGTCATACAGCAAGATGCTTCTAATACTTGGTCTCTAATTTTTTTGACACGCAAATATTATTCGCCTATAGTTACTATTATATAGGTAACATTGAGCAATACGGAGCGTTTTTGTTGACTTCTTTCTTACCATTCCATCAGACAAACAAAGTGGCCAAGATGATAACGTTGGATACAACTTGATTGATAGAGAAATGACCAAAAATATGCTTGTCAATGAATTGATTATCTATAGTGAATTAGGTATAATTCACGGCTGTCTCATTCTCTCACTTTAGATAACTATAAAGATAACTTAGCCTATTAGATCTGCAGAATGTGAATAGGATAAAAATTTCTATTTTTCTTGCAAATACCTAAATTGTAATTTAGGTAGGTATATAACCACCTTGCCTAACTAAACTGCTTTTCACTATTAATGACGGCTTGAATAACTTTCTTGAAAAATACTGTGAAAGTCTAAATTCCTGGACTTGTCTATCTGTTGAGAAAATTCTTGCTTGCTATACTTGTACATAGATGGTTTGTTAGGCGCTACACTTCTTTTTTGCCCATTGTGAATGTGTTCCTACTGTTTGTTTTTTCTAAATTATAAATTAAAAACTTGCAGTTAATGCGGCTTTAAAAGCTACCTGGCAGTGTGGTTATAACAGCAGATTTGTATGTTAGCAGAGTATTACTAACAGTATATTACTTTTATAACACACATCTTCTTTAGCTTTTTTCAACAATAACTGCTGCTCAACCATCTGTTTTTCTCTGCTATCAGAGCTATGCTGAAGTGTGAATGCGAACAAGGTATTAAAATTGCAATCTTATGTGCCTTATACACTTAAGGTCAACAATTCAATAAATATTATCCACATGTTCAGGACTATGTCACATGTTGTTCTATGGATATTAAACATTCTCAATAGTATTGAGCTGTTCTTTAAAAGAATGGGGTCAAAGAAACATAGTTAGGCGATGTCATCTGGATTATTAGTCATATATATACTATAACCCTGATAAATCCAACTACTCTTTCTGTTTTCTTGAAGGAAGATCTTATACAAGAAGAGCAGTAGCGCATTACCTGAATGACACAGTACGGACATGTTATGTTACTGGAACCTTCATACTTAGCTAAAAAGATGAAATGAACATAGTATATAGTGAAATATATTTGCGCTATATTAGGCATATTCTGCGAGATATTTTAATATCCAGAAATTATTAGTATGGTTTTTTATTAAATTCTAAACGAGTCACACTATTACCGAAGCTGTATAAGGAACTGTAGATGACGGATAGCAAAAAACAAGAAAAACTGTAGTTTTCAGTTTTAATGAAAGAATTCTCCTGCGCACAGATTCATATAAATGTATTTCTCTGTGTGGCTACAAGATAGTTGTTGGCTTACTTTTTATCATCAACACTCAGTTTTGTTAAACAGGTAAGAGAATTATTCTCGGGAAGAATGTATATAATAATGCTTATTAAGCTAAAAATAAAGTTAATATCTATAAAATCAATAGATTATGTCAAAGAACACACATTCGGATGAAATCCTAACTGAAAATAGATTCAGTAAACCAATTTTATCTCAATTTAGCAATAAAAGATTGGTTTTTCTCTTCACTTAAAAAGCTGTTCAATTTTCCAACTATGAAAACCCAGTCTTGTCAATGGGCGGTTTATCCATGATATCCTCACTAATAGTTATTTGCCAAAACAAACCATATAGATTACTATGACGATGTTGAGATTAAAATGCCTAATTGTCACAAGGAAGAATATATCTCCTGCAGCTGTAACTGAATATGCTTCAACATCTTATCGGAACCCTATTATTCTGAAGAGAGCAAAAAGTATCGAATGGTTGTTACAGTGCCTCTCCACCTAAGATGTATATTAACCTGAGATTTTTACGAATCTCTAGTAGCGCTTCTTTATGAAAAAGTATATGCTCTTTCTGTTAATATAGCATTACAGCAGATTGAACCAGTAATCCATTAAATCACGGAGGCAATAGCTCCTCCATGATTTAAGCGATACGCGCCACGATTATTTCTTGGCCTATAGCATATACATTACTATCAGGTAATATGATAACAATTTTTATCCTTCTCATTAATTGGCATTACTGAATATATATGCAAGTGGAGCTGGTTTCGATCGAAGATGGTTATTAAGAGTCAGAAGCTAACTGGATTGAACTTCTTAATGCTCTTGATTGCAGATGCCTTAATCATATTTGATTTCCTAGGCTTATTACGTGGAATAATGGTGTCCTTAGTTTTTGGAATGCAATTGCAAAGATATTTCCGAACATGCAGCCACACCAACTCTCTTTGGTATACAAAAGAGCTAATGAGCTTGGCTCAGCCTTACAGAAGGCATAGAACAGAAAGTTAATGCTGAAAGCTGCGCGTGAGGCCTGAATAAGCAAAGAGGTGGCATATACCCAGGCAATAAGGCCATTGATATTTTGTTAGCAATGTTTTAGAGAAACATCAAAATTTCTGGTATTTTATTGACTTCTACTCAGCGCAGTAGGCGTCAATAATAACAACTAATCTAATTGGATTGGCTTTTACAGGATGAGATTGCAAAGCCGACACCCAAAGAAGTGTAGTTTAAGAAAAACAACCATTTCAATTGCTATTTAAGCAATTCCATTCTGCTCAGAAAATCTAGAAGCAGTTAAAAGAATTTACCTTTTTGATCCTGATTGTAAACTTCGTATAATTTAAGGATGCACAAGAGATTTACAAAGCGTCAGAGTTGAACATAGCATGACCACTGTCATAATACATACACCAGATTTGCTAATAACTCAATTTTGCTTAACTCATTTATATATCATGGCATTGTGATTTGTGCTTTTTCGCGTTAACTGATGTTTCGATAAGTTTTATAACTCGAAATGTAGAAGTAGATGATAATAAATATGATTTTGTCGATGCAGAACATTTGAATCCATAAGAGGTTCAAATTTTGCTACAATTTAGTATTGACCTAAACCTATGATCCAATAAAATTCAAGCAATGTTTTATAAGTATTAATTCGTTATTTAAAAATTTTGTTTAGCAGCTAAGTTATTTTATTTACACAATTAAAAATTAAATTATTGCAGCTTTTCAGTGCTAATGTTAAAACTTAATCAGAAATTAAATAATAGTAAAAGGTTAATTAGGTCTAGGGTGGGTGATGAGTCAGGTATATAATTTTAGCGCTGGTCCGGCCATGTTACCAGTAGAAGTATTGAATCATGCACAACAAGAACTTTGTAATTGGAACGGGATGGGTGTTTCGGTGATGGAAATAAGCCATCGCGGTGAAGAATTTATGGAGATAGTCAAACAAACTGAACAAAATCTTCGCCAATTATTAAAAATACCTGAAAACTATAAAGTCCTTTTTTGTCATGGTGGTGCCAGAGGTCAATTTTCTGCATTACCATTAAATTTATTTGAGCCTGATGAAACCGTTGACTATATTGTTGGTGGTTATTGGGCAAAGTCTGCTTCTCAAGAGGCAGAAAAATATTGTACTGTTAATGAAATTGATATTCTGGTGGAAAAATTCGATTATTTAAGTCTGAAATCAATGGACCAATGGCCATTGACACCAAGTGCAAAATTTCTTCATTATTGCCCGAATGAAACGATTACTGGTATTGCTATCCACACGCCACCTGATTTTTCGGCTGATAAAGTTGTAATTGCTGATTATTCCTCAGCGATCTTATCACGGCCAGTTGATGTCAGTCGTTTTGGTGTTATTTATGCCGGAGCGCAAAAAAATATTGGGCCAGCAGGTATAACACTGGTCATCATTCGGGAAGATTTATTAGGTCAAGCAAAAAATACAACACCTTCCATCCTTAATTACACAATACTGGCTGAAAATAACTCAATATATAATACACCAGTAACTTTTGCTTGGTATCTCTCAGGAATGGTGTTTAAATGGTTAAAACAGCAGGGTGGATTACAAGAAATAGAAAGACGAAATCAAAAAAAAGCTCGCTTACTGTATGATGTTATTGATAATAGCCAATTTTATATTAATAGAATCGATCCAGTTAATCGTTCGGTAATGAATATTCCATTTCGAATGATAAAACCTAACTTAGATAATGAATTTATCAAAGCGGCAGAACAGCAAGGGCTGCTTTTTCTGAAAGGGCATAAAGCGGCTGGTGGTGGTATGCGTGCTTCAATTTATAATGCCATGCCATTGGCTGGTGTGCAAAAGTTAGTTAACTTTATGATTGATTTTGAACAGCGAAATAAATAGATTAAACAATCTTTTATGATTATATTGGTAATGATATTACCGGTTAAAATTATAAATTAAATAAATTATAAATTAAATATAAATATGATTTAACTAATTTATCCAGCAGTATTAGTGGGGAGTATACCGTTAATGCAAGTCATAACAATACAACCAATTTCTTACGTTGAAGGTACTATCAATCTTCCTGGCTCAAAAAGTATTTCTAATAGGGTACTATTGTTAGCTGCATTAGCTCAAGGCAAAACAGTATTAAATAATCTTCTTGCTAGTGATGATATTTGTCATATGCTTAATGCGTTGACAGCCTTGGGTATCGAATATAAATTATCCCAAGATCTTACTACGTGTATTGTAAGAGGTAGTGAGCAATATTTTAGCAACAAAAAAGGTTTAGAAATTTTTCTTGGTAATGCTGGTACGGCTATGCGTCCATTAAGTGCGGTATTGTCATTGGCTGACAATAATATTGTTTTAACTGGTGATCCAAGAATGAAAGAACGCCCTATCAATCATCTAATTGATGCATTACAGCAAAGTGGGGCAACCATTGATTATCTTGAACAACCGGGTTGTCCGCCTATAAGGATAAAAGGAGGTTTTCAAGGTGGGAATATTATACTCGATGCCTGCGTCTCCAGTCAATTTTTAACTGCACTTTTAATAGCTGCACCGTTGGCGCATAATGATACGATTATTAAAATAAAAGGAAATCTTGTTTCTAAACCTTATATTGATATTACCTTAGCAGTTATGCGTAATTTTGGAGTTGAAGTAGACAATGAACATTATTGTCGATTTCATATTAAAGCTAGACAACACTATATTTCACCAGGCAATTATCTTGTTGAGGGCGATGCCTCAACCGCCTCTTATTTTTTGGCTGCAGCAGCAATTAAAGGTGGTACCGTTAGGGTAACAGGGATTGGTAAAGATAGTTTGCAAGGTGATAGCAAATTTGCTGTTATACTTGAAAAAATGGGTGCTAAAATACGATGGGGTAAAGATTTTATAGAATGTCAACGAGGTGAATTAATTGGCATTGATATAGATATGAATAATATGCCTGATGCGGCGATGACAGTTGCTATACTTGCACTTTTTGCTCGAGGTAAGACAATTATTCGTAATATTTATAACTGGCGGGTAAAAGAAACTGACAGATTAAATGCAATGACGGCTGAATTAACAAAAGTTGGTGCCAAAGTAGAAGAAGGTCGTGACTATATTCATATTTTACCACCTAAATTATTTCAGCATGCTGAAATAGCAACTTATAATGACCATCGGATGGCGATGTGTTTTTCACTTGTCGCTTTGTCAGATACGCCTGTTACAATTTTAGATCCAAAATGTACAGGCAAGACTTTTCCAGACTATTTTAAGTCACCTAGAAAAATTAAGTTATCGGATATAGAAGAGAGTATAGGCTAACAAAATTAACTCTCACATATGTAGAAATATAGTATTGGGTCTTTTTAAGAATTCAGCTTTAATTTTCAACCAATCTTTCATAGATTGCATGGAGTTTTACTACTCAATACTAATTGATGTATTTTCTAAATATACAGAAAAATATATTAATGTTAAGTAATCTTAAACTCTTGACCAGAATTTAAATGATGATTGGTTTGCAGGTCATTGTCATCTTCTATTTATTATATATTAATTAAATTGCAAATTATACTTATTTTCTGGTATATAGAGTTTCGTAGATGCTGGCGTGTATTTCGCTTATTAATTTAGTGAATAATTTCAATAACATATATATGTTATTGCCATGAAAAAGTCTATTCTACAGATATTTAAAAAACTAGAAATTACATCTTATTCCTTACATGAATTCATCAGTAAGGCTGCCAGGCAGCTACTAGCAACTATTTTTGTGATTGAACTAAAAGAGTCAAGTCATGCAGCAACAATATGCTTAACGCCACATATTTGGCGGCTGGCAGAGCGCCTATGCTGACCGCACGTCGTTCGTAACGACTATATTACCATAGCTAATTATATAGCTTGCTATTGGCAATATTAAGATTAAAGTGTCTTCGATCATGGATCGAAGCGGCAATGGAATATGCTTCAATAACTAGGTTGCTGAGTTTATTAGCAAATCTGGTATATTACAGTTATTGATGCCATCTGATGCTTCTTTGATCAGTTTTCTATCCTAAAATTACACATTGTTTTTACTACAATTGGTAGCAGGTTAAATCCTCTTATGTCGGTTTTAGTTTTTTTTGAGGTTATTGTAGTAGTTAAATAAGCATTAAATGGTTGTTTTTCTATAACCACAGTTCTTCGCGTGTCTGCTACAAAGCAGACACGTATCGCAAAATTCAATTCAATCATATTCCTGGTTCTTATTGAGGCCCAGTGCTTTTTTGACTGGAAGAGCCTGAATGGCTAGTAGTTACCTTTTTGGTCTTTCTCTATCTTCTTTCATCGTTGCAGGATATTTACGCTGAAAAGCGTTTTGATAAAATATTAATGTATTTATTAGCAAGGCATCACATTTTTCTTCTGCTAAGACATACACATATTTATAAGCTCTTACCATTAATTTTCTGGTTGCATGCTAGTTTGGAAGGCTGAAGTCAGCACATTAGCTGTTTTGTATACCAAGCACATTAGTGTTGCATGTCATGGAATATCTTTTCCATTGCATTTTAAAAATTAAGGCTCCGTCTCCAACACTAGCAAGCATTGGAGATATGGTTAAAACCACCCTCTTGCAAGCCATTGATAAGTTTAGTTTAGTTAGCTTTTAACTCTTGATAATCATTTTGGATCACAACAAGCTCCTTACATACATGCTCATTAACGTCGATAATAATAAGCATGTAAAGGCGATTGCCTTGCTTAAAATGACTGGCCCTATAATGCTATTTAGGCAAAAAATAAACGTATCGTGCATCACTAAAATCATGCAGACAAGTGCACTTGCGATCTTCAAGCATTTCTGTTATAGTCTACTATAATTAAATTATATATATTAGCAAAAAGAGGATATCCCTCTCCACTGAGAAGCGGCCCCGCATAGAGCTTCGTGAAAATCCAGATGGATCTGCGTCGTAGATTGCAGATGTACTTGGTAGCAACTATTCAACGCTTTTTGCATACTTCAGAGTAAGATAGTACCAACAAGCTGTTGAAACATATTCCATTGCCTATTTGGAAAAGATCCTTCATTGTGGATCTTTGGCACTTTAATTTCAATATCGCCCATAGCAATCTGTATGGTTCGTTGTGGATAATAATCATTATGGACGACAGCATCTAGTACTACATCGACAAGGCAGTGTTCATTGTTAGAAAATTAAATCGCTATTTAAGTTAATAGCAAAACCACCTTTTATTACTAAAAGGTGATAGAATTTGTTGGATTGGTGAATCTATTTTCAGTTAAAATTCCATCAGAGTCTGTATTCTTTGATATAGTGTATTAATTTTAGAGATAATAACATTAGGTTGCCTTGATAAGCATCATTTTTCTATTTTATGCATTTTTTCTGATAATAATTCTGTCGCATGTTTATTTAACAAAGATAAACGTTGATAAAAAGTAGTTTATCGCCACACAGAATGCATTTGTATGGAACTTTGTACGCAAAAATTATTTTATCAAAACTGCAAATTACAGTTTTCCAATTTTTTGCAATCCATCATCTCTAGCACTTTATATATCTTCGATAAAAAGTATACCTCTTTTCATATATCTTCGATAAAAAGTATACCTCTTTTCGATTCGACAAGAAACCATAGTAATATACAATCTTGAAATGGCTCTCTTAAATATGAGCAATAATAGCCTCTGATTATCTCTTCCTGCGTTATGGTGGTTCGGTTACAGTACTGTGCTTAGTATAATGGTCATAATAATGATATGTACAACTACAGTACTTTTTTCTCTGGAAGGCCGTTGGTTTGATGTTGATGCCTGAGGCTTTTAAGGTTGCGTCAGATGTATTTAATGTTATTTCAGTCCTGTTTTATCTTTTTGGCGAAGTGTGCTTTTCAGTAACGCAATACCTATGCTTTCATGTAATGTTATCACTGTTTCCGCCGATGCTATGCTAAAGACTAGGAGAAAAGACTTGCATTTATTATGTCATAAATATTACGCAGCAACCAGATAACTGTGTTGCTTTTCCAAATTTTTTTAATCGCTATTTTTTTGAAAAATAGCTCACCATACACATCATGTTTAATATTCAAACCGCTACGAGTGACATAGACATGAGTATATGCATCTTAATTGAGTTGTCGAGCATAAGTATGCAAGGAAGATAAATATACCAATTTTAATAGCCTGTTTATGTACCAACTTAAACTATATACTGCATATGGGTGGTGCGAAACAGAGCGTTGAGTAGCACGGCGATCACAAGTTATTATTGAAAAAAAGCCAAAGAATATAAGAGTATAGTAAAAGTAATCTGTTACCAGTAGTTAGTCTTGGTAAAATATGAACCTGTTATGCTAACAACTTCTATGTGGCTTTAAAATTGTATAAATTGGAGGCTTTTAAAAGTTCCAGCTTTGCAAAAAAATAACTGTGAAAACATTCATGAGATAGGTATAGCAGTAGTACTAGAGCTGGATTGTGATGTGTGGGATACCCACAGGCATAAAAGTTATGCATGTTGGCATTTTCTCAATAGATAGACTGGTCAACGATCTGATATTTTCACTCTGTTTTTTTAAGAAATTTATTCCAACCATCATCAATGCTAAAAAGCACTTTAGTTTTTGGTACGAGAGTAGCCAATATGTCTTGGTAAATTATCTTCTAGATATCTTGATATAGGAATAGAAATGGTCATCCTGTCTGAATTTTTAGGTCTATTGGCTAAGCTATCTTTATTTTTATGCCAGATGGTGTGAAAGAGACTGAGATTATTACTAGTTCCATATATATAATGAATTAATGTGTAACTATGCTTTTTTTAGTCATTGCCTTTTCAATGCAATTGAATGCAACTAGCCATGAGTTTTTGCCTACTAGCTGTTGCTGAAAACCACTGATAATCATGACTATATACGAATAATATGGATAATAGTTTGGCGTTGAGAAAAAATTTGAGATTGAGTAAGATGTATTGTTGTATAGCCTTTTTTTGTGTCAACTAAAATTTAGTTGGTCAGTCATTATTAATTTCGCAATGGAGATCATAAAGCAATTTAGATAAAAAAATAGAGTAATAGCTGAAGGCATCTGTGTTGTCTTTCTGATTTGCCTTGTTTTCCATTTCTTAGAAAAAATTTATTCCGATTTATCTGGATAAATACTTGAAGTTGGTAATATATCCTAGAGTATAAAACAATACTCAGATCATGAACATACAAAAGCAATCTAGTTTCGATCTTCTTACACTATTATAGTGTGCTATTTTTTTCTAGAAAAATACACATTTCAATGCTATTAAGCTACTCTAGTCTACTCAGAAAAGTTAGAATCTGCTAAGAGGATTGAGTTATGCTCATTTCTGGTATATTGGATTTCAAAGATACTAGTCTATTCTGCTGATTGATTTCGTAATGATTTCAAAAATAGAGAGATGATATGGCATGAAAAAGTTTATCCATACAGGTATGGTATCTGCAAAATTAGATATTAGCTGTGATCTCTTGCATGAATTCATACTTAATAGTGCTAAGCATGATACACTCTCTACAGTTGAGATGGGAGCTTAAAGCCTATTCTGTGACAGAATCTTAAACACTGCTTTTTATTGATGTGCATCCATTTCCGTTGTATATAAAGGTTATTTTCCAGAGTGAACTATCTATATAGACTGGTATTAGCGATGTTAATATTAAAGCTTCTAAGTTAGTGTAATATTATAGTAGTGGCAATAGAAATATTCTTCAGTAGCTAATTGCTACTGCCTTATTTGAAGCGTGAAAAAATTGTTGAAAAGGTTGTCCTGCCATGGCTCTTTCCTTGCAGTAGAGATATATTCACCTGTAATTTTTATGAAGTAATGCGGCTTCTATCAATGAAGAGCATATTGTCTGTCTCTATCAGAGAGTATTATCAGCAGATTGAAACAGTAATAGCTTAAAAGCATAGCTAATGGTATGCCCTGTTGGGACTCTTCTGGATTTAGGCGATATGCGCTATATTTGTTTCTTGCTTGATTGCAGATATTAGGCCCTATAAGGAAAAATGATCGCCTTTGCCTTGTGGGTCATTATCGGTGTCACTTTGAAGATTGGCATAAGGAGTTAATTGCTGTCAAAGATGCTTATTGAGAGTAAGGAGCAGAACATGGCTAACTTCTCGATGCCGTCATACGATAAGGGTAGTTAACTGTATCTTATGGGCTTGCTATAAGAGATTCGGCCTTGATTTTTGGAATGCAATTGCAAATATATTCCAGGATATATACAGCACTAATGATGTTATGTATAGGAAACAGCTAATGTGTTTGCTTCACCCCAAAAAGGCATACAATCAAAAATTAAGGTTGTGAAAGCTTAGCTGGAATGTGGAAGTGTGGTTTACCTAGCATAAAGGAGCTGCGATGCTGCTAATAAAGCCATTGATATTTTGTTTGTAAGGTTTTCAGTGAAGTATCCTGTAGCCAATATGAAGATGCTTGGAGGAAGATTAGGAAGAATTTCTTCTGATATTCCATGAGTTTCTATAAAGTAGTACTCCATTTGTCGTCAAATAAGAACGATGAATCCTATTAAATCGGTTTTTGCGGCATTGATGCTATACGACGCCGACGCGCAAAGAACTATGGTTCGAGAAAAACAACATTTTCACAATGGTACTTAAATTGTTCCTGCGTCTGCTCATAAAAGCTGAAACCAGCTAAATCCTTTTGATTTAACCAAGTTGACCATGGTGATAAATAACCTCCAATTTAATGATGGATGAACAGATTAACGAAGAATCAGAGTGGAACACATAACCTAATCGGCATACAACCAGGCTTGCTAATAAGTCGTTAGCTGTCTTCTTCTAGAGAAGGTTATTTAAAACGACAACAATTAAAATATATACTTAGTTACATTTTTTACAAAAAAAGCAATAACTTTTTTCAAATCATGGCCTATATTATTCATCTTAATAAAGAAGATCTCAGTATAACGGTAATAGAAAAATTTCGTATTTAAAAATTAACGTTAATTAGCTGTAACTTAATTTAATTTCCAATTAGTGGTAACAGTAATTTAATTTTTAATGTAATCATTATTACAATTATTTTTAATGCAAAAACATCTAAATTGATTTAATTTATCGCATGGTTAATTTAGGTTTAAATGAGTTAAATTATGAATGGATCAATTTCAATGTAGCGCTTTGCCACCACTTCAGTAACTGGATATAGTAAGGCAAGTGATAGCAAAAATTCCTATAATAAATTATCTTCTGAATATGATCTTTTAAACCGACTAATTTTTTTCTGTAATTGACTTAAATTTTTCAGGTTGATTTAAAATCAATGTTTGTTCGTTGGATCATGCCAACTTGGCGTTAGAGGATTCCTGTTGGCAAAAAATAAAAATTAATTTTTCGCATTTGTTCAGAAAATTCGCAAGTCATCCACATGATATCTTTCAATTCGATATTGAAAATAAGATGTTTAATGCTAAATCTAATTAAACTTATGCTGTAGTGATATAAAAGTAAATAATATTATTTGCTGGCATGAGGCACAATCAGAGTATAGAAAGTCTAAGCTAAAAACCTAGTAAAATAATCTATTTGATATTTTAGCTAATAACAGAGAAAAATTAATTGCAACTGATATGCAACCAACCATTTTGTACAATTTTTTTTGATAAATGGCAAATTTACGAATACCATCATCCAGCTTATCAGTCAGCATTGCATTAGCATGATGTTTTCAATAGAATTCTATTTATGTCATTAGTTTAGGTGGTGAGTGAATTTGACCATTAAATGTTAATTTTTACACCACCTTCGCCTTGCGTCTTAGGAAGCTTTTTAAGTAATGCTGGAGCAATTGTTAACAGATCACAGCCCGATAGTTGCAAACTGTCACATTTATTTCAAAAACTAGCCACAATTACCACAGAGTTTTATACCAATGCTTTTTATTAAAATTATAAATTTGTTTAGCAGAAATAACGGTAGGATTTTCTTGTGGCGCATAGTTTTTATGTTAGTATTACATATATATCAATTAAGAATACGACCTACAAAATGTGAAATCATATAAATGCAGGTTTCAGCACAAGCTCGTGCCTTAGAAAAATAGAATAATAGCGTTAGATTATAGTTAGTTAATCCCATCTTTTTCTAACTGTTTTGCCTCACGGATTCCTTGCTAAATTTAAGCAAAGATGATTAAAATACGCTCATTTTTAATGCATGCACAATTATAAAGTTCAATAATAGAACTGCTCGATTTTTTAATACATGGTTCGCTATTATAATAGAAAAGATGTGCATCAACTTCAGTTGAAATTTTTCCAAAAATTAATTGTAAGATTTCTAATCCAATATTAACAGATAATTTATTACACGAATTAATGATTTGTTGCTGATGTGACTGCCTTTGTTCTAGTGATAAGTTTATTGCTTCATCAATGAGTGGCTGATATTCTTGGATTTGAGCCGTATGTATTTAAAGATCAAAGATGAGTTAGGTGTTGAATCTTTAGGTTTATAAATGTTAATTATACTAATATCACCAATATCTGCTACAACTGTCGTTATTTTACGTAAAGAGGTTAATTTATAGATTATTTTTAATCCATTTGTTAGATGAAGCTGAGGCTAAAAATCCTATTTTTTCTAAAAATCATGTATTGATATTACAAACAAATTAAATTCACAAACGATTGTTGTTAAAATAAATGTTATTTGCTTATTTTTTATACTATACTATCGTTTGAATAAGTAATAATTAACGTCAACTGATACAAATAACCAAATCACAGCCATTAAATAGTTTGATTAAAGTTATTTATTTTTGAATTTTATTAAATATTAATTATGCTTATCACGAATCTCATCAGCTAAAATATTTTATTATGAAAGTCAGGGTTGCTAGCACTGAATATAGTAAGCTAACTGTGCTACACCAGCGCCTGGCAATTGATTGAGGTTTTTGTAAACTTATATACCATCGGAAATTAGCATTCTAATCTAAATTAGTGATAAATTAGCCGATTTAAATGCAACGCGTTTTTGATAGTGGTATGGTAATTTTTACCATAGAAACTGATAAATCTTGGATGCTGGTTTTTAAAAATAATGTCTATTATATCAGAGACTGTAAGCGGAAAGTTTTATGCCAAAAGATTTTATCTTTGTCAAAAAATTTTCCTACTTTATCAAGCTTATAATGGTATTTTACGCAAATTTGATCTAAAAAAAGGCTTTTTGATTAAAAATGTAAAACTAAACTTAATAATAAACAATAAAAAGATCTTTATACATTTTGGTGGGATATTTTTACTGAAAATCTTAATCAATGCCATACTACTATATCTATATAAAGTAGGCAAGTGATAATATTTGGATTAAATTATCATAAGATGAATATCTTAATAGTTAATTGCAAAAAAATGTATGCTTATATTTTCCCTATTTTTATCTAGAAAATAGGGAAAATATAAAGTCATCAGTTTATATACGAAACAAACTAGTTTGGTAATTAGTTGATTTATTTTTTACAATCAACTAAAAATGTTGAACAACTGACTGAATTTAACTTAGTCGCTTCTTAATTTGATAACTCCGTTTCCAAAGATAATCAGCTAATCTTTAAACGATCATAACTTAATTAACTATTTGGTCCAGGATCATTATATAGATCCTGCTTGCACATTTCTATTCATGGAAAGATACATACTGATGGTATATAGTTGATGGCAAAAATATTATATGATGATTAGATTATATCGTAAGGCAAACTACAAGACTTAAAATTATACGTGCTATTCTGGCAATCAGAATAGCCTACGTCTACTTTTGCCTAAGAATTATAGGATATCAGAACTTAGCGTTTCTGAATGGGAAAAACGAGATGATGTTAATGATCATACTCATATTTTCCATCGTTTGTCGATGATGATATTGCTTTCTTAGGAAAGCTGTAGTTGTTTTTCTGCAGAAATATTTTTCTTCCTCTCCAGGATTTACTCTGTTAGTACAATCGTATGCGAATTCTCTAAACTTCCAGTTTTTTTATGTCTAGATCTTGCCTGAATCACTGCTTACATAGGCCTAAGGAGAGGAAATTTACATGAAATGAAG
Source organism: Arsenophonus sp. (assembly GCA_046530935.1). GTDB lineage: Bacteria > Pseudomonadota > Gammaproteobacteria > Enterobacterales > Enterobacteriaceae > Arsenophonus. Next base: position 34,908 of record JBHEQW010000006.1, on the reverse strand, counting down.
TATAAAGTAGATAAGGCTAAAGCATAAAGTATTTAAAAGCTACGAGCCTGTGTCATCTGTGCGTAGATCTGAAATATCTTTCACAAAGATAAAACTAAACTTTACGATATTATCTTTCATAAGGTAGGCGTAGACTATGCAACTATATTTGTTTTTCCTTCTTTAGATGTATAAGACTCTACTAAATGTTTGACGTTTCTTATGTCATCTTAACTTAGGATCACCGATTGCTATCCATCGTGTACTTACAGATAATGCCAAAGAATTTATAGATCTCCTTTATTGATCTGTAAAAACGTAAGCTTACCTGAAAACATAAATTCTCCAGTTTCTGTACGGAGCTTAATATAGAATACTGACTTTAGCTAGGAGATACATTCTAAAATAAGTTGTATAGTTCAAGCGATTTAATGAGCGTGTAGAAGATATGTGTGCAAAGGCATTATTTTAATTTTGGTAAAGAGCTTGAGATCACTCTGCATTGATATGTTTAGCTTTATAATTAGGAATTAGCAAAATTAGTAATTATGTAATAAAACTCAATTGCAGTATATGAAATATTGGTTCAAAGTTAAACTTGAATTATTCAAAAAACCCATACCATGTTCTTGGATGTAATAATAATTAGCTTATAGTAAAGGAATTCCTTTAGCATGAAATTTATGTATGATAGTGATGGCTCACAGCAACGAATTCCAAAGCATGTTGCTATTATTATGGATGGTAATGGACGCTGGGCGAAGCAACATGGAAAATTAAGAATTAATGGGCATCGAGCAGGGACAGAAGCTGTGCAAAAAGTGGTTAAATTTGCTGTTAAAAATAAAATTCAGTCTTTAACGCTCTATGCGTTTAGTAGTGAAAATTGGAGTCGATCGGAAACTGAAGTTAGTGCTTTGATGGAACTTTTTACTTGGTTTCTAGATGATGAGGTTAAAAATTTAAATATTAATAATATTAAATTAACGATTATTGGCAATATAAGCCGATTTAAGTCTAAATTACAAAATCATATTAAACACGCGGTTGACTTAACTGCAAATAATACTGGGTTGCAACTTAATATTGCCGCTAATTATGGTGGTCGTTGGGATATTACCCATGCAATGGGCCTTATTGCTGAAAAAATTAAGAGGGGTTCATTATTACCAGAAAATATTAACGAAGATACGATAAATAAATTTATTAGTCTACATGATCAACCAACTGTTGATTTAGTTATTAGAACTGGGAGAGAATATCGAATTAGTAATTTCCTTTTATGGCAGATTGCTTATGCTGAATTTTATTTTACTGATGTTCTCTGGCCGGATTTTGATGATGAAGTTTTCAAAAGTGCAATTATGGCTTTTAATCAACGTGAACGACGTTTTGGTGGTAACAGTGAGCCTGATGATATCAATGAAGAATAGGGAGCTCTTTTGCTAAATTTAAATGCTCGTATCATTACAGCTGTCCTACTTATTCCATTAGTTATCGCTGCACTTTTTTTCTTGCCTATTAATTTGTTTGGTTATCTTCTCATTGTTATTTGCTCGTTAGCTGCTTGGGAATGGAGTAAATTTATTGGTTGGACAGCACAGATTAACCGAATTATAAGTGCTGTTTTATTTGGTATTTGTTTATTGAGTTTACAATTGTCATTTCAAGATCTTAGTCAATTAATAACAGAGCCTTTGATTACTTATATTTTATCGGCTGGGTTAGTTTGGTGGTTAGTTGCGATAATATTGGTTGTTACTTTTCCTTCTTCTTCTCGATTTTGGTCTCAGTCAGTAATATTAAAAATATCGTTTGGGATTTTAACTATTTTACCTTTTTACTGTGGCATGTTGGTTTTGAAAAGTATCGATTATTATATCGATGATTTTATCGGTGCTTGGTGGATGCTTTATGTCATGCTATTAGTTTGGAGTGCAGATAGTGGCGCTTATTTTTTTGGTCATTTATTTGGTAAACATAAACTGGCAGCAAAAGTTTCTCCTTCTAAAACTCTGGAGGGTATGCTAGGTGGTATGCTAACAGCAAGTATTATAGCCTGGATATTTAGTTTATTTGTTCCTATTTTGTTAACATCCAAGAATTTATTATTTTCTTCTGTTATAGGTATAATTATCTCTGTTTTTGGTGATTTAACGGAAAGTATGTTTAAACGTCAAGCTGGCATAAAAAATAGTAGTTCTTTAATTCCAGGGCATGGTGGAGTATTAGATAGAATTGATAGCTTGACAGCGGCTATACCTGTTTTTGTAGGAGTGACATGGTTATTTTTTTAGTTTGCAATGTATATTATAGAACTACTTTGTAGTTTAGCTGCATTTTTTATTACAGTATATATACTAATTATTGTACATGAATTTGTCCATTTTGGGATGCATAGTAGGCGCTGTGGTATTTTTGTTGAACGATTCTCAATTGGATTTGGAAAATCCTTATTAGGTAAAGTTGATCGTCATGGTATAGAATTTATTATTTCCATAATCCACTTATGTGGTTAAGTTAAAATGTTAAATGAGCGAGTTGCTCTCCTGTAGAGAGCAACAGTGCTGACGCTTTGCTTTTAATAATAAAACAGTAGGTCTGTGTGCTATAGCAATTAGTGCTTGGCCAATAATTAATTTTTTATTTGTAATATTTTTTATTGGTTAGTTTTTATTATTGGTATACCTTCTGTGCGTCCAATCATTGAAGATATTCAGTTAAACTAGATTGCTGAGCAATCGAATCTGTCACCATGTATACAACTAAAATCAATAGATGGTATCGAAACCACTGATTAGAATACAGTTCGTCTAGCTTTAATTAGTAAAATTTGCGATGAAGAATTAAGTGTTAAGGTTTTATTTATTGAAAATTCAACACCAATAAAAAACTAATTAATTTAATAGAATGACATTTTGATCAGGAAGCTCAAAATCTAGTTTTATCTTTGGTGATTATGCCAGTTAGTGCTAACTAAGATCATGTTGTACGTAACATTTAACCTAGCTAAGTAGCAGCATTATCAGGTTTACAAATAGGAGACAGAATTATAAAAGTAGGTGAGCAGGTAATAGATATTTAGCATCTATATCTCCTACTTTATTTGCAAAAATCCTAATATTCCATTGTTGTTGACGATTGAAAGACAAAGTGAACACCGCAAATTAACGTTAAGACCAGGAGTAAAAACGATAACTAACTAAAAAGGCAGTAAATTAGATTTGGCTGGGCTTGAATTATCAGTAATACCACTTGCAGATGAATATAAAATTATTCAGCAATATGGTATATTTTATGCTTTATACCAGGCCAAGTATAAAACTTAGCAGTTCATGAAGTTGACGGTTGCTATGATAAGCAACTTGGTTACTTGTGATATTAAACTCAATAATCTTAGTTTACCTATTTCTATTGCAAAAGGGCAACTAACTATTTCTGCTGAGTCTGGTTTAGTATATTATCTGTTCTTTAATTGCATTAATTAGTATAAATTTATGGATATTAATCTGTTTCCTTTTCCTGTATTAGATGGTGGACACTTACTTTTTTGTTAATCGAAAAAATTAAAGGAGAGTCAGTGTCTGAGCGTGTACAAGACTTCAGCTATCGTATTGGTACTATTGTATTAATATTATTAATGGGGTTTGCATTTTTCAATGATTACTCTCGTCTTTAAAGAGACGAGAGTAATCAGGAATACTAATAACAATAATGGCGATGAAAAAGTTGCACATAGCATCGGTGCTATTTGGCAGCGCACTTGCATACGGTTCAGATGGGTTTGTAGTACAAAATATTCATTTTGAAGGTCTTCAACGCGTTGCTCTTGAATCAGCACTATTGAATATACCTGTTCGTGTAGGAGATACGATTAATAATGACTATATAGGTCGCACTATTCGAGCGCTATTTTCAACAGGTAATTTCGAAAATATTAGAGTTTTGCGTGATGGTAATACGCTGATAGTTCAAGTAAAAGAGCGGCCAATAATTGCAAGCATTACATTTATTGCCAATAAGTCGGTTAAAGAAGATTTGTTAAAGCAAACTCTTGATGCTTCTAATATTCGAGTTGGTGAAGCCTTAGACCGCAGAAAATTAGCGAATATCGAAAAGGATCTTAAAGATTTTTATTATAGTCTCGGTAAATATAATACGATAATTAAAGTGATAGTCACACCGCTACCCAATAATCGTGCTGATTTAAAATTAATCTTTTCTGAAAGCATTTCAGCTAAGATCCAACAGATTAATATTGTCGGTAATAAAACATTTACTACAGGTGAGTTAGTAAATCGTTTTCAATTGCGTGAAAATGTGCAATGGTGGAATTTTGTTGCTGATCAAAAATACCAAAAACAAAAACTGGCTAGCGATTTAGAAACATTGCGTAGTTTTTATCTTGACCGTGGTTATGCAAAATTTAATATCGATTTAAGCAATGTCAGTCTAACACCTGATAAGAAAGCTATTTATGTTACTATTAATATAACAGAGGGCGATAGATATACTATATCAAGCGTTGAATTAAATTGTGAAATACCTGGTTATTATGATGAAATCAAGCAATTGATCACCATCAAACCCACTTCGCTTTATAATGGCACTAAAATCAAAAACATAGAGAACAAAATCAAGGATTTTCTTGGTCGTTATGGTTATGCTTATCCACTTGTTATTAGTCAACCCGAAATCAATGATGAAGATAAAACAGTTAAGCTACATGTAAATGTAGATACTGGTAGTCGGTTCTATGTTCGGCAAATCCGTTTTGTTGGCAATCATGTTACTAAAGATTCTGTTTTACGTCGTGAGATGCGCCAAATGGAAGGTGCTTGGTTAGGCAATGATTTGGTTAATCTGGGTAAAGAACGATTAAACAGAACCGGTTTTTTTGAAACCGTCGATGTCGAAACGCAACGTGTACCTGGTACCCCTGATCAAGTTAATGTTGTCTATAAAGTTAAAGAACGTAATACCGGCTCGATGAATTTTGGCATTGGTTTCGGTACTGAAAGTGGTCTCACTTTTCAAGTCAGCGCTCAACAAAAAAACTGGCTTGGTACCGGTAATACCGTTGGTATTAGTGCGAGAAAAAATGATTATTCGACTTATGCTGAACTATCATTAACAGATTTTTACTTCACAGTTAATGGTGTTAGCTTAAGTTGGCGATTATTCTATAATGATTTTAGTGCCAAGGATGCCAATCTTTCACGTTATAATAACAAAACTTATGGTGTTGATAGTGCTTTGATTTTTCCTTTTAATGAAAACAATTCGTTTCGAATTGGTGCCGGTTTTGTTCATAACTCTTTATCTAATATGAAAGCTCAAGTCGGCATGTGGCGTTATTTACAAAGTATGGGTGAAAATCCTAATTTTGATGATAAGGCATGCTATATCGCTAATGATTTAAGCCTTAATTTAGGCTGGATTTCTAATAATCTAGATCGTAATTTCTTCCCGACTAGCGGAAAGAAAAGTTCATTAAATACTAAAATTACTATTCCAGGTTCCAATAACCAATATTATAAAATTTGGTTTGATACATCGCAATATTATCCTATTGATGAAGATAAGAAATGGGTATTATTAGCCCGGACACAGTTAGGTTATGGTAATGGCTTTGGTGGTAAAGAATTACCATTTTATGAAAACTTTTATGCTGGTGCTGCTGGTATGGTACGTGGTTTCCGTTCTAATAATATTGGCCCTAAAGCAATTTATCTTGAAGAAAAAAAAGGTACAGTAATAGTAAGTTCAAAATCTGGTGCTCAATTAACTGATGCTGTTGGTGGAAATGCAATGGCAATAGGGTCATTAGAGTTAATTATGCCAACCCCCTTTATTGATGAAAAGTATGCTAATTTGATCAGAACTTCTTTTTTTATTGATGCGGGTACTGTATGGGATTCGAATTGGAGTAACACTCCAGCAAACTGGAGAACAGGAATGCCTGACTATGGTAAGGCATCCAATATTCGAATTTCTACAGGGATTGCATTACAATGGATGTCGCCGCTTGGTCCACTGGTGTTCTCTTATGCAAAGCAAATAAAAGATTATGAAGGTGACAAGTTTGAAGAGTTTCAGTTTAATATTGGTAGAATGTGGTGAAACGTCAATTCAATTTATCGATTAGTTGTGGTCAAGATCAAGAGATAAGGAGTTTAGTGTGAAAATTTTGTTGTGTGCATCAGCTTTAAGTTTGATTTTATCCGTATCTGCCGGTGCTTATGCAGAAAAAGTTGTTGTTATTAACGTCGGGGAAATTTTTCAGAACATAGTAACCAGTAAAGCTGTATCTAAACAACTTGAAAAAGAATTTAAAGTACGAGTTGATGAGTTAGAAAATATGGAAAAAGATTTACAGGCTCATGGGGAAAATTTACAAAAAAGTAACGCCAAACCTAATGAGAAAGATCTGCAAGCATTTGAAACTAAGAGGAAAGACTTTCTTAAGAAAGCACACCAATTTGAACAAGATAACCAACGTCGTCAGCAAGAAGAGAGAAATAAAATATTGCAAACGATAAAGATAGCGACTAAAGCGCTTGCAGAAAAGGAGCGTTATGACGTGGTTGTTGACATAAATGCTGTTTTCTATCCAGAAAACAGTTCAAATTTGAAAAATATTACAGATCTGGTTATTAAGAAGGTTAAATAATAGATGATTTCTATTCGATTAGCTGATTTAGCTAAAAAATTAAACGCGCAGCTATACGGTGATGATGATATTATTATCAGCAGTATTGCACCTATGCATTTAGCGAAGGAAGGGCAAATTACTTTTCTATCGTCTAATAGCCGTCGATGTTACCTGACACAATTAGCAAAATGTAAAGCTGCTGCCGTGGTATTAAAGCAAAAATATCTACCAGATAGCAAAATATCAGCATTAGTGGTTAAAGATCCTTATCTAGCTTATGCTCAATTAGCTCAAATTTTGGATACAACGCCTAAACCTGCACAAAACATACATCCTTCTGCGATTGTTGCAGAAGATGTTCAGTTCGGTGAAAATGTTGCCATTGGAGTTAATGCTGTTATCGAATCAGGTGTAATATTAGGTAATCAAGTTATTATTGGAGCAGGTTGCTTTATTGGTAAAAATGTCAAGATCGGCCAGTCTACACGTTTATGGGCAAATGTTTCTATCTATCATAATGTCGAGATAGGTGAACAATGTCTTATCCAATCAGGAACAGTTATTGGATCAGATGGTTTTGGCTATGCAAACAAAAAAGGGCAGTGGATAAAAATACCTCAATTAGGTTCAGTTGTTATTGGTAATAATGTTGAAATTGGTGCTTGTACCAGCATTGATCGCGGCGCACTGGATAATACAATTATTGGTAATGGAGTCATCATTGATAATCAATGTCAAATTGCTCACAATGTGATTATCGGTGATCATACAGCTATCGCTGGTGGGGTTATTATGGCCGGTAGTTTGAAAATAGGTCAATATTGTATGATTGGTGGTGCTAGTGTTATTAATGGACATATGGAAATTTGTGATAAAGTTATTATAACAGGAATGGGAATGGTAATGCGTCCAATTAGTGAGCCTGGAATATACTCTTCTGGCATTCCATTACAGCCAAATAAGGTTTGGCGAAAAACAGCTGCTTTAGTTTTGAATATTAATGAAATGGCTAAGCGCATAAAGGTACTAGAACGTAAGGTATTTATTAGTAAAGATAACTAAACACTACATATAGATTTGTTAATTGCGGCCTGCCGAAAACCTTGTTTTAGGGTTAAAGCAGGCCGCATTATTCATATTTAATTTTTTAAATTTAAACAAAAAGAGTCTTTTCTATGAGTGATAAACATACTCTGGATATAGAAGAAATTTTAGGGTTGTTACCCCATCGCTATCCTTTTTTATTAGTTGATCGTGTATTAGATCTTGAAGAAGGTAAATTTTTACGTGCACTAAAAAATGTCTCTTTTAATGAACCTTTTTTCCAAGGTCATTTTCCTTGTAAGCCAATATTTCCTGGAGTATTAATTCTTGAAGCTATGGCTCAAGCAGCTGGTATTTTAGCTTTTAAGAGTGTTGGAAAATTAGAGCCTGGCGAACTATATTATTTTGCTGGTATTGACGAGGCAAGATTTAAACATCCTGTTCAACCTGGTGATCAGATGATTTTTGAGGTAATGTTTGTTAAAACAAAGCGTGGATTAACGCTTTTTAAAGGTGTTGCAAAAGTGGATGAAAAAGTTGTTTGTGAGGCTACAATGATGTGTGCTCGCAGCCAAGAAGCATAAAAATGAGAGCTGATATGATTAATAAAACAGCGATTATTCATCCTTCTTCTATTATTGAAGAAGGCGCAATTATCGGTGTAAATGTTCGTATAGGCCCTTTTTGTTATATTGGTTCTCAGGTTGATATTGGTGCAGATACAACACTTAAATCTCATGTGGTTGTCAATGGTAATAGTAAAATTGGTTGTAATAACCAGATATTTCAGTTTGTCACTATAGGTGAAATTAATCAGGATCTAAAATATCAAGGAGAGCCAACTCGAGTTGAGATTGGTGATTGCAATCGTATTAGGGAGAGTTGTACTATTCACCGTGGCACTCTACAAGGAGGAGGCTTAACAAAAATAGGTAATGATAATCTATTGATGGTAAATACCCATATTGCCCATGATTGTTTGCTAGGAAATTATTGTATAATTGCTAATAACGGTACGCTTGGAGGACATGTTAAACTGGACGATTATGCTATTATTGGCGGCATGAGTGCAGTGCATCAATTTTGCCAAATTGGTGCTTATGTTATGGTTGGCGGATGTTCTGGTGTTGCTCAAGATATTCCACCTTATGTTATTGCACAAGGTAATCATGCAACTCCTTATGGAGTGAATATTGAAGGTCTAAAACGTCGTGGCTTTGATAAAGAATCACTACATGCGATTAGGAATGCGTATAAGATTCTTTACCGTTGCGGTAAAACGCTAGATGAGGCTAGAGAAGAATTGCTAATACTAGGAAAGAATAATCGACAGGTAAAAATACTGAGTAATTTTTTAGAGAATTCAGCGCAATCTAACAGGGGGATTATTCGTTAACTGTTTGCTATCGCATTATTATATATAGACAATATATTAACCAAACTCTATTCATGGCAAGGATGCCTACTGATGGGATATAGTTGATTGAATATATTATGATAATTATGCTTTATCGTTATGTAGTTAAAAGACCTAAAATTAGACCTTCTTTTTAGGTAAGAGAAGCTCTTTGGTATATTTTTAGTAAGCATTATGGTTTATTCGAACTTACATTTCTTTACTAAATGGTAAAATCGAAACGATATTTCGATGAAAATAGCAATATTCTCCATTGTTTGAAAATGCAGATATTTGCCTTCTAAGGAAGGCTGTAATTGTTTTTCTGCGAAAATTTTCTCTATCTTAATGATCTACTGGTAATTGTATGCGAATTTCTGAACCCAACGTTTCTATCTCGATCTTAGGCTGAGTTAGTGCTTAAGCAAGCCAGGAAATAGGTGAAATTTGCGTGAAATGAGCCAAATGTGTGGGTCTGTTATAAAGCTCCATGAAGAGACAAAGCATATAAAAGCATTTAAAAAAGTTACGAGTCTAATATTATCTGTACCTAGACGGGAAATATTTTCCGTAAATACCAAAGCGAAACTTTGCGACATTATCTTTTTCTAGACATAAATCACGCAATTGGATGCATTTTTTATTCATTTTTACAAGGCCAAGATTCTGGTAAATGCTTTACTATTCTTAAGTGATCTTAACCTAGCATTATCTCTCATGGCTATTTAATTGTGCACTTACAGACAATAGCAAAAAATTTATAGGCAGCCTTTTTGGCCTGCAAAAACGTTCAGTTACTGGAAAACATGAATTTACCAGTTTATGTACAGAGATTGTTATATAACACCAATTTTAGTCAACAGTTCCATCATTCTCAAACGAATGATATGATTGAGTAATTTAATTCGCGTATATAAGATGGCTGCAAAGCAATCATTTCAATTTTGGTCAAGAGCTTGAGATCACTCTGTATCGATACGATTTACTGTACAATTAATAATTATCCCAATCAGTATTTAGCAGTAAAATTCTATTACAGTCTATGGAAGACTAGTTTAAAGTTAAACATGAATTATTAAAAAATATACTATATAAGTGGATATGAGACTTAACAAGTATATAAATAGGAGAAATATTTGGCAAATTCTCATCAAATTGTAATTCAACAACGACATTTGGTTATTGGACTTGTTGCTGGAGAAATATCAGGCGACATACTTGGTGCAGGTCTTATTGGTGCTCTAAAACATCAAGTTCCAAATGCTCGTTTTGTTGGTGTCGCAGGTCCATTAATGCGAGCGGAGGGATGTGAGGCCTGGTATGAAATGGAAGAATTCGCTGTGATGGGGATTGTTGAAGTTTTAGGGAGATTATCACGCTTATTACAAATTCGCGCTGACTTAACTAAGTGTTTTTCTAAATTGCGGCCTGATGTGTTTATTGGGATAGATGCGCCTGACTTTAATATTAGACTTGAATGGAAATTAAAACAAATAGGTATTAAAACTATTCATTATGTAAGTCCTTCTGTTTGGGCTTGGAGAGAGCATCGTATTTTTAAGATAAAAAAGGCAACCAACCTAGTGCTTGTTTTGTTACCATTTGAAAAAAAGTTTTATGATCGCTACAATATTCCATGTCGTTTTATCGGCCATACTCTTGCTGATAGTATACCGCTATATCCTGATAAGAGCGCTGCTAGAGCACAACTAAATATAACTCATGATGCTAAGTGTTTGGCCATCTTGCCTGGCAGCCGTCGTGCTGAAGTTGAAATACTGAGTGCTAATTTTTTGCAGACTGCAGAAATTTTGATAAAGGATTTTCCTAATTTACAAATCTTAGTTCCTCTTGTTAATCAACAATGTTTGCAGCAATTTGAAGCTATTTATCGAGAGATCTCGCCAGCTTTACGACTAAAAATTTTAGATGGTAAAGCGCAGATAGCTATGATTGCATCAGATGTAACTTTATTAGCTTCAGGGACGGCTTCATTAGAATGCATGCTAGCAAAGTGTCCGATGGTAGTTGGATATCGAATGAACCTAGTGACTTATTGGTTAGCTAAACGCATAGTTAAAATTCCTTTTATTTCATTGCCTAATTTATTGGCGGGTGAAGAGTTGGTTAAAGAATTTATTCAGCAAGATTGTAAACCTGAACGATTAGCTGGCTCACTTAAGTCCTTACTGCTAGATAAAAAAAAGGTTAAGCAGCTAAAACAAACCTTCTTGCAATTACATGAAAGAATCCTTTGCCATGCAGATCAACAAGCGGCAGAAGCTGTCTTGGAGCTAAGTAAAAATAAATAATTTTACTTAGACTATAGAAAAATTTATTGGCCCTGTTGATGAAGTTGGTAGATCGCCTTTAGTCGTAGCAGTGATAACAGCTGCTGTGATTTTATATCCAAAAACAGCCAATAATAGTTAGGATTATCTGATTCTAAAAAATTAAATGAAAACAGCGTAATGCACTCTTATATTAAGACTCAATACAAAGGTATTATCTTGGAGTATGTGACGGTACATTGCTAGAATCGATAAATAATATCAATATATTAGAGGATATTTTTTAGCCATGTGTATGGCAGTAAATAGGCTTAGCACTATTCATGTTTTTATTTTAGTAGATGGCAATAAGATTCCAAGTTTTCATATGCCTTCTTATGCGATTATTAAACATGTGCGATTATTAAACATGATAGTTTACTGTAGGAAACTAGTGCTCTTCATTTATTCAGGGTATGCTTTTTCTCAACATAAATGCTATCCAAACGGTAATTCATTTAGAAAAATTGGCTCAACAGGCTCCAACATAGTTTCATCACAAAAGTTTTGTCCCACTGTTCGATGAATACTGAATTGCGAAAAATATAGTTAAGAAAATGTCCGAACCATATTTTATACACTTACGTGTGCATAGTGATTATTCCATTATTGATGGATTAGCAAAAATTAACCCACTCATTAATCGCGTTGTAGAATTAGGCATGCCTGCATTGGCGATAACCGATTTTACTAATCTTTATGGTTTAATAAAATTTTACAGTGCGGCACATTCTGCTGGAGTTAAGCCAATTATTGGTGCAGATTTTTATCTAGAAAGTGAGTTACTCGGCGATGAAGTTGCTCATTTGACTATCCTGGCCAGGAATAATAAAGGTTACCATAACCTAATACTACTCATTTCCGCAGCCCATCAAAAAGGTTATGACGCAATCGGACCAACGATCACGCAAGAATGGCTGATAATCCATAGAGAGGGATTATTATTACTTTCTGGTGGCTGTATGGGCGATGTGGGTAAATTTTTATTACGTGGAAATCAACAACTAGTTGAACAATGTTTGGATTTTTATCAAACTCATTTCCCGGATAACTATTATCTAGAACTTATTAGAACTGGTCAGCCTGATGAAGATAGTTATTTACATGCCGCCGTCAAATTAGCCGCACAAAAAGGTCTGCCAGTTGTTGCTACAAATAATGTACGCTTTATTAATGCTGATGATTTTTCTGCACATGAAATACGTGTAGCGATCCATGATGGGTTTACACTTGCTGATCCGAAAAGACCAAAAAATTATAGTCCTCAGCAATATCTACGCACTGAACATGAAATGGTTGAATTATTTTCCGATATTCCTGAGGCATTAAAAAATAGCATCGAAATTGCTAAGAGATGTAATGTGATCATGCGTTTAGGTGAATATTTTTTGCCGAAATTTCCAACTGGTGATATAGCGACGGAAGATTTCCTTATTAAATGTGCAAAAGTAGGTTTGGAAGAACGTTTAAAATTTCTTTATCACGACGAAAAAGAAAGATCTGAACGGCGGGTAGAATATGATAAACGTTTAGATATCGAGTTAGGAGTGATTAATCAGATGGGATTTCCTGGTTATTTTCTGATCGTAATGGAATTTATTCAATGGTCAAAAGATAATGCTATTCCTGTTGGCCCTGGCCGAGGTTCTGGTGCCGGCTCATTAGTTGCTTATGCACTAAAAATTACTGACTTAGACCCGCTTCAATTTGATCTTTTATTTGAACGTTTTCTTAATCCTGAGCGTATTTCCATGCCTGACTTTGATGTTGATTTTTGTATGGAAAAACGAGATCAGGTTATTGAACATGTTGCGCAAATATATGCTCGTGAAGCTGTCTCACAAATTATTACTTTTGCCACAATGGCAGCAAAAGCTGTTATTCGAGATGTTGGTCGAGTACTGGATCATCCATATGGATTTGTTGATAGAATAGCTAAATTAATTCCACTGGATCCTAGTATGACCATTAAAAAGGCATTCGCTGTAGAGCCACAATTGCAAGAAATTTATGATTCTGATGAGGAAGTTAAGTTATTGATAGATATGGCCCGCAAACTTGAGGGTGTGATACGGAATGTAGGTAAACATGCTGGTGGAGTAGTCATAGCGCCGACCAAAATAACAGATTTTGCACCACTTTATTGTGATCCTGAAGGAAAAAATCAGCTTACTCAATTTGATAAGAATGATGTTGAATACGCCGGTTTAGTAAAATTTGATTTTCTTGGTCTTAGAACTTTGACAATTATTAGTTGGACGTTAGATATGATTAATCAACATCGGGAAAAACAAAATTTATCGCCCATTGATATCCGGACGATCCCTCTTGATGATCAAAAATGTTTTGAACTATTACAACGGGCCGAAACAACAGCTGTATTCCAACTAGAATCTTGGGGTATGAAAGAGTTGATTAAGCGATTACGCCCTGATTGCTTTGAAGATATGATTGCTTTAGTTGCACTCTTCCGTCCAGGCCCATTACAGTCAGGTATGGTAGATAATTTTATTGATCGTAAGCATGGACGTGAAGCTATATCTTATCCTGATGTTAAATGGCAGCATGACTCATTGCAACCGGTTTTGGAGTCTACCTATGGTATTATTCTTTATCAAGAACAAGTTATGCAGATTGCTCAAGTGCTTGCTGGTTATACGCTAGGGGAAGCAGATATGCTTCGACTAGCTATGGGTAAAAAAAAGCCTGAAGAAATGGCGGAACAACGCTCAATTTTTGAAACTGGGGCGATTAAAAATGGTATTGATGGTGAGTTAGGGATCAAAATCTTTGATTTACTAGAAAAATTTGCAGGGTACGGGTTTAATAAATCACATTCTGCGGCTTATGCATTAGTTTCTTATCAGACTCTTTGGTTAAAAACACACTATCCAGCTGAATTTATGGCGGCAGTTATGACAGCAGATATGGATAATACCGAAAAAGTAGTTGGTTTAGTTGATGAATGTTGGTCTATGGGGTTAAAAGTATTACCGCCGGATATCAATAGTGGGTTATATCATTTCCATGTAAATGAAAATGGTGAAATTGTTTATGGAATTGGCGCAATTAAAGGTGTTGGTGAAAGTCCAATAGAAACTATTATTGAATCGCGTAAAAAAGGTGGTTATTTTAAAGAAATTTTTGATCTTTGTGCGCGGGTCACTAAAAAACTTAATCGTAGAGTGATGGAAAAATTAATTATGTCCGGTGCTTTTGATCATTTAGGTCCACACCGTGCAGCGTTAATGTCTTCATTAGAAGATGCTTTAAGAGCTGCAGATCAACATGCTAAAGCAGAATCTATTGGACAAACTGATATGTTTGGAGTATTAGCTGAAGGGTCTGAACAGGTTGAACAATCTTATGCTGGTGTGCCTAAATGGCCTGAACACTTTATATTAGAATGTGAACGTAAAACATTAGGTCTCTACTTAACTGGGCATCCTATTACTTCTTATTTGTCTGAGATTGAATATTATACAAATGGATTGAGATTAAAGGATGTGAATCCAACATCTCGTGGACAGATGTTAACCGTTGTTGGTTTAGCGCTGACAGTTAAAGTAGTAACTAGTAAACATGGTAATAGAATAGGCATATGTACTTTAGATGATCGTTCTGGACGCTTGGATATAATGTTATTTTCTGATACCTTAAAAAAGTATCAGCACCTACTTAAAAAAGATAAAATATTAATTGCCATAGGTCATGTCAGCTTTGATGATTTCAATGGTGGTAATAAAATGTCTGTTCGTGAATTGATGGACCTTAGTGAAGCTCGTGAGAAATATGCTAAAGGTATTGCTATTTCATTAACAGATAAACAAATTGATGACCAATTATTAAACCGTCTTCGTAGTACATTGGAACCTTATCGTTCAGGAACAATACCAGTTCATCTTTATTATCAGAAGAAAGATGCTTGCGCTAAATTAAAATTAGGCATCACTTGGCAGGTTGTTCCAACTGATAACCTTCTAACTGAACTGCGAACTCTGCTAGGTAATCAGCAGGTGGAATTAGAATTTGACTAAATAGGAATATTATGAACCTTAATGTTCTGGATTTTGAACAGCCGATTTTAGAGTTGGAAGCAAAAATAGACTCATTAACAGCAGTAAATCGTCAAGATACCAAGCTAGATATTGATCTAGATGAAGAGGTTGCTAGACTTCGCGAAAAGAGTTTAGAGTTAACACGCAAAATTTTTTCCGACTTAGGTGCTTGGCAAATAGCACAACTTGCTCGTCACCCGATGCGACCTTATACTCTAGATTACGTTAAGCATATATTGACGCATTTCCAGGAGCTAGCTGGTGATCGTGCTTATGCTGATGATAAAGCTATTGTTGGTGGGTTGGCTCGATTGGATGGGCGTCCAGTAATGGTTATTGGTCATCAGAAGGGGCGTGAAACAAAGGAAAAAATTCGGCGCAATTTTGGCATGCCAGCACCAGAAGGATATCGGAAGGCTTTACGATTAATGGAAATGGCTGAGCGGTTTAAGTTACCGATTATTACTTTTATTGATACACCAGGGGGATATCCTGGTGTTGGGGCTGAGGAACGCGGCCAATCTGAAGCAATTGCCCGTAATTTACGTGAAATGTCTCGGCTTTTTGTTCCTATTATCTGTACAGTAATAGGTGAGGGTGGATCTGGTGGTGCTTTAGCTATTGGAGTTGGTGATAAAGTCAATATGCTGCAGTACAGTACTTATTCTGTTATTTCCCCAGAGGGCTGTGCTTCTATTCTTTGGAAAAGTGCAGATAAAGCACCATTAGCTGCTGAAGCGATGGGGATCACTGCTTTACGTTTAAAATCACTTAATCTGATTGATAACATTGTTGAAGAACCGTTGGGTGGCGCACATCGTAATTATGAGCAAATTGCGCATAATCTTAAAGAGCGTATTTTAAATGATTTAAGTGATATTGATTTATTTAGTATTGAAGAATTGAGAACCCGTCGTTATCAACGCTTAATGGAATGTGGTTATTGCTAGTTTTGTGCTACCTAATGAATAAAAACAGTAATAACTGCTATTAATTATTATTTCTATTTTTTTAGTCTTTAAAAATTTATTTTTCATTTTTATAGAAAAATATTTTTTTGCAAAAAATTATATCGCTATTGATAGCGTAATAAGTGAAAATATGGCAATAAATAATTTATATAAAGGTAGTATTAAGAGTAGCATGAATGGTGATAATGAGCCTATATTACTGAATAAAATTATAAAAACCATCAGATCTATCTCTACAGGTCGAATATTGCTAAGTTTTAGTGGTGGATTGGATTCAACAGTTTTATTACATGCGTTAGTGTCATTACGTCAAACAACACTGAAAAACCTTAAGATTCGCGCGGTTTATATTCATCATGGACTTAATGATAAAGCTGATGATTGGGCTATCCATTGCCAAAAAATTTGTTTTGACTGGAAGGTAGAGTTTTATTCACAGCATGTTTATATTGATTCAGCTAAAAAAGGGATTGAAGCAGCTGCCCGTGATGTACGATATCAAGTTTTTCGTAAAATATTATTACCAGGGGAAATAATTGTTACTGCCCATCATTTAGATGATCAAGCAGAAACTTTTTTATTAGCATTAAAACGTGGTAGTGGACCAACAGGTTTATCTGCCATGCCAATTTCTATTCCTTTTGCTGATACCTATTTAATTAGGCCCCTATTATCATTCAGCCGTCAACAATTAATTTTGTATGCTAAAAAAAAATCGCTTTCTTGGATAGAAGACGATAGTAATCAAGATCAGCGCTATGATCGTAATTTTTTACGTTCAACTATAATGCCTAATTTTAACCAGCGTTGGCCGCATTTTTCGCTAGCAGTGGCAAGAAGTGCTAGTTTATGTGCAGAACAAGAAGCTTTATTAAATGAATTACTAAAAGATTATTTATCTCATCTAATAATAGCAGAAGGAACCTTGCAGCTTGATGCATTAGCTAGTTATTCTGAAATAAAACGTAATGCAATATTACGTCGTTGGTTGAGTTTGCATCTAATTTTAATGCCTTCTCGTGTTCAATTAAAACAGATTTGGCAAGACGTGATCTGTGCGCGTCCAGATGCAGAACCACAATTTATATTAGATAATAATAATGTTATCCGGCGTTTTAAACAAAAGCTTTGGTTACTGCCACAATTTAACGATTTAACTAAAATTTGTTTAGCATGGGAGCTGCCTGCCGCAATTAAATTGCCAGATAGTTTAGGTGTGCTAATGATCTCAGATCATGGAACGCAGTTTCGTGCGCCGTTATCAAATGAGAAGGTTACTATTCGATTTGGATTAAAAGGAAATATTAAAATTATTGGTCGTCAACACACTAGACGGAGTAAAAAGATTTGGCAGGAGTTAGGTGTGCCACCTTGGTTAAGAGAGAGAACGCCTTTGATTTATTATAATGATGAACTTATTGCAGCTGTTGGCGTATTTATTACTCAATCAGGGCAATGTATTCAAGGGCAGCCTGAATTAAAAGTAAAATGGATAAGGGATAAATAACCTTTAGCTTATAAGTAAATATTATTATTATCCAGATATAATAATTGTTTCTTTTATTATCTAGAATAAAATAAATCGATGATAATTTTATCAATTTTATAATAAGTAAAAATAACAAGATATCTGATCATAGATCAGATACTTTTTCACTAGCAAAATCATCAACCGAATCTGATTGATTTGTATTTAGTATATTTATATATGTAATCCCAACTTTTCACTTAACATTATTATTTATTAAGTACCAGTTATTTGCAGCCTCATTTGACTATTTGTAATTATAAGCATTTGCTGCTTGATATACATCAAGTAATAATACCATATTTCTTTTTAAGAAAAAGATAAAAATCATAATGACATCTCTTTTATTAAGATTTTTGTATGCAAATTATTAGTAAATCTGGTTATTTGATAACAAATTGTCAGGATACACTACTATCTCATGCTTGATAAATCTGTTTTCTATTCTTAATTTAAACGTTGTTTACTATTATTTTCAAGCAGGTTATAGATTCTTAGCTGGTTATAGCTTTTTTGAGTTACTGTAGCAACTTAAATATCATGAAAGGATTGTTTTTCTTAAACCACAGTTCTTTTAGCTTTGCTTTAGTAGTCTCAGTGTCGCAAAAGCCAATTCAATCGAATTTGTTGTTATTATATTGACGCCAAGTGCTAATGCTTTGACAGGAAGTTGTAGAAAATACTAGAAGTTTTCTTCTAGATTTTTCTCTAGTGTCTTCATTTTTTCTGCAAAATAGCACGCTCAAAAGCTTAGCAAAAAAAAAGATTAATAGCATTATTGCCAGGATCACCGGCTTTTTTTTAGGCAGTATGGCGGATAGCTACTCTCACCTCTCACGTGTAGTTCAGACTTAACTTTCAGTTCCATACCTTCCTTTGTAAAGCAAGTAATTTAGCTGTTTTGTGTACAAAACAATGTTTGCGCTGTGTGTCTGACAATATATCTTTGCCATTGGATTCTAAAAAGTAAGTGAACCATCTTCAGTACCAAGACTTGTAGATAATGTTAAGCCACACGATCGCAGGACGCATTAAGAAGTTATCGGCCTAGTTTGATTATGATTCTCGATAACTATCTTCGACCAGAACTAACTCCTTTATATCGATAATTACTTAGGAAAATAATTAAGCAAAAGAGCAGGAAAAAGCAATTGTCTTGCCTGAGATTACTGTATATATTATCGGCCAAAAAATAAACGTGGCGCGTATCACTTAAATTATATAGGTGTATATGCTATTTTAAGTTATTGCTATTTCAATCTGCTGATGTAGTTCTAGTAGAAAAGCATGTGCTTTTCAGTAAGAAAAGCCCCCATCTAGCTTCGTGAAAATCATCGGTGGAGATGTGCTCTCACAAGAGGTATGCAGCCAGAATGCTAGTAACTTTTTGAGGGTTTTTGCATGCTTTATATAAGGTTGTACCAATGAGATGTTGAAGCATATTCCATTGCTGTTGTTGATCACCCCCACCACTGTAAATTTTACACTTCAATCTCAATATTGTTAATGCTACTACTGTATAGTTAGTTATGGTTAATAACCGTTATAAAGACATAGAATGACGCCAGTAGATAAAACAGCGTTTAGCATGTTACAGTAGCGTAGATTTTAAGTTTAGCCTCAACGGCTGTAATCTATCAATCTGCCAAGTATGGCACAATTACGAATGAGTTCATGCAAAGGATTAGAGGTAATATCTGGTTTTGCATATACTTTGTAGGGTGGTAGACTTTTTTTATGAGAGATCCTCTATCTCTTGTTAAAATCATTCACGAAATCAATCATCAGGATCCGTTACTTTCTCTAAAACCTATATACACCAGAAATGAGCATAACTCCAAGCAAATAGCCTGCGTCTAGTTTTGGTAAGCGTTATGGTATATCCAAATTTACTGTTGCTAAATGGTAAAAACGAGCTGATATTGATAATTAGCTATGTTGGCAAATGAAGGTTATTGCTAGAAATCCTTTATACTATATGAAAGATTTTCTCTATATAGAGATATAGAGTTATCATAAGAAAGTAAATAATCATACAAATCAAAGAGATTCATTCTTTACTCTCTACTAACATATATAAAGGTGTCTCTCATTCGTTAGCTCGATGACAATCTGTTGTATGATGTCAGTTCATGCATTGAAGTAACTCATTGTACTTTATGCTGCCTATATTGCTACAGTGAACATGTTATCAGCTAAGTAGATTAATTATTGTAGTGTTACATGTATATTTGTGCAAAATTATCGATTGTAGAAAAAGATTTTATAATCTTACTGTAAGTCCTCTATCGTAACTATATCATAAGGATAAAAAGTTTTGTTATATCCTATGGATCTTGAATAGCTTAATTTTATGTGAGTCAGCTAAACAAATAGGTATTATTTGAAAACGCCATTTAGATGGCGTCAGTGACTCCTTGCTTCATCGGCGAGAGCTAATTTAAATACACTAAGTGGTATATTGTTCAAGTGTATGAAATGTTTTTCCTGAATCCTTTAAAGGGATGGTTATATATCTCACAAGGTAAAACTAAAAATGCATGATATGAGGAGATAAAAGGAAAATAACAAATCGTGCCATCTTAATCGCAATAGATCGCCAGGATCATGTGAGCGATGAGATTTTTGAAAAGTTTAATACAGAGTGTGTTAGCTGTTTTCTTAATTCGATCATTGATAAAAAATTAATCCTTTGGCTTGGGTAGGAGCTAAATAATATGAAATCTTTGTTAGTGAGCAAGAAATTAGTCATTATTCTCTAATCTTTAATAAGGTTGGATATAATTATAGAGTTATTGCTAAAGAATTCAACATTTAAAATGTGAGTAGTTTATATCACCAGATTAAAAAGATGGCTGAGTAGGTTATTTTTACGGTGTGTGGTTTTATTTTATTTTCTGAATTATCTGGCTTAGAAAAAATTGTTTGAAATCAGAATAATTAAAATATATACGGTTGCTACAAATTACTTTTTGATAGTAAAATCAATCATTTCCAACATAGCCTGATGATCACAGGCATATTTCTTATCATTTACAGACTACGCTGTCGTATCATTTCAGAAAGACGCGTAATAGTTTTCTTATAAAAATTTTTTTCTTGAAGATTTATTGGGAGTTATACTTATTTCTGATGTATATGATTTTGGAGAGAGATCCTGGCGTAGTATACTGCTAATTAATTTCGTGAATGATTTTAACAAGAAAAAGATGATATGCTATGAAAAAGTCTACTCCATACAAGTATCTGAGAAACCAGATATTCCTCTAATTCATTGCATGAACTTATCTATGACTGTTATTTGCTAGAGCAAACTATGCTTATTGAGACTAGATTTATAAGCGAACTTAGCTGAACTTCTCAATGTTTTTGTGAGGCAGATATGCTTAACTGTAACTGTATCTCCCAAACTTATTAGATAAAAAACTAGCTGACTTTTATTTTTTTAGGATGTAATATAAAAAATATTCTAAGACAGGCAATAGCAACGCTATTTTGCACATAAAACAACTAATGTGCTGATTTCACTACTCAAAGGTATTGGAACAAAAAGTTAAGGCTGAGCTGCACTGTATGGAGATGTGGTGTGGTTCAGGTGTGTCCACTCATCATGCCCTACCATAAACCAGTGATGGTGCTAATAAAGACATTGATATTTTTTGTTGGTAAGGTTTTCAATGAGGTGTATCCACTGCAGTGATCAAGAAGCTGAAGAAAAATCAAGAAAAACTGGTAGCATTATATAACTTCCTGTTATAGAACCTAGTTTGCGTAAATAAGAACGATAAATCCGATTGAATAAGGTTTTTGCAACAATGAAACTTGAGGCTACGAAGCTAACATACAAAAAACTATAGTTTAAAAAACAACTATTTCAATGATATTTGAGCTTGTACAGCCTGCCAAGAAAATCATCAGCTAATAATTTGACCAGCTGATCTTAGTGTTTAAATAAGGTCTAATTTAAGGATGAAGAATGGATTCACAAATCATCATATTGTAACAATAGCTATGACCACGCGCGTATACTAGATTTACTAATAATTCAGTATTTAGAGATGCATGTTGTGAGTTAGTAAATTTTGCTAATAATTATTCTAAGTAAATAAGAAAATTTAAGCAAATTTAATGATTAAAATGATATATATTTTATATCAAAAGTAGATACAATCTTACTGATGTAGTTATTAATTAGATTCAAGTTAACTAACTAGTATTTTAGTTATTGCAAAATAACTTTTACTAAATTTATCACAGTGTATTAGATAAGATTGAGAAAATAATAGTATTAACAGATATACTTAAATATTGCAGTAGTAAATAGCAGATGAATAATAATGTTGATTTAAATAAATTTTTATAAAAGATTGTCTAATCATATCTTCAAGTTTATGATAAAAAAATTGAATAATTTCTGCTAGTGCTTTTTCTTTATCTAGATTGATTATTTCTATATCGATAGAAATACATTGTTATGAGTCTAGTATCAATATCACTATAACACTATTTGCTTGATCTCCTATATTAATTATTGGAATTGCGCAACAACAGCACGGTAGATTCAAATTATTTGATTAGTTTACAAAGTATTATTTTTGGAATATTCATGTATAATGAGACTTTGCTGGTTTTTTATAAAATACCATGACGGGATGGTCATGATTTTCTTTTTTCTAACGTTCGATGACGTGACTGAACATTTTTTCCTCTTGAGCAAAAGTAATTAGCAAGTTGTTCGGCAACATAAACTGAACGGTGCTTACCGCCAGTACAACCGATAGCAATCGTCAAATAGCTACGGTTGTTAGACTCTAATATAGGTAACCATAATTCAAGATAACTACGTGTTTGATAGATAAAATTATGCACTTCTATATGTCTGTCAAGAAAGGATGCAACAGGGTGATCTAGACCTGTCATATGACGTAATTTTCGATCCCAATGTGGATTAGGTAAAAAACGAACATCAAATACATAATCTGCATTGATCGGAATACCATGTTTAAAGCCAAATGATTCAAATATCATGGTCAATTCACGTTCTCGTTTCCCTAATAAACGGGCTCTAAGCATTTCAGTTAGTTCATGTACTGACATTTCAGAGGTATCAATGATTAAATCTGCGCGTAAGCGTAAAGGCTCTAATAGATCATTTTCTTCATCAATAGCATTTTCTAATGATAAATTTTTGCTATAGAGAGGATGTAGACGGCGTGTATCACTATATCTTCTGATCAGTGTGTTACGATCTGCATCAAGAAAAAGTAATTGCGGTAAAAAATTATCAGGTAGCTTTTCTAAAGCTTTTTCAAAAATTGCCGGCTTGTATGGCATATTACGAACATCAATACTTACGGCAGCAGAAGTTTGTTGTTCAGCAAGTATATTTGCTAATTTTGGCACTAAAATAACTGGTAAATTATCAACACAATAAAACCCCATATCCTCCAGCGATCGCAAAGCAACTGATTTACCTGAACCAGAACGTCCACTGACTATCATCAGCATCATAACTAATACCCCTTAAATTTCTTCACAATAAAAAATTATTATTTTGTGTTAGATTTTTAGAAACAGTTATTCAGTAATGATTTTATAGAGTTCTTCATTGCTTTTCGCGGCGCGTAAACGACGGCATAGTGTTTTATCAGCTAACCGTTTAGCAATTAAAGATAGTGTATCTAAATGTATTTTACATTTCTCTAAAGGAACTAATAATGCAAATAGTAAATCAACTGATTGATTATCAATGGTATCAATAGCAATTGGTTCATATAAATGGAGAAAAACACCAACTGCGTCAGATGAATTGTGTTCATTTAATTTTCCATGAGGGATTGCAATACCTCCACCGATACCAGTTGTACCGACTTTTTCACGTGTTAATAATGAGTCAAAAATAATATTTTCATGTACATTCAATGCAATTGAAGCAAGTTTACTAATAATCTCTAGTGCTCTTTTTTTACTAGTGCAATGTACATTATTTAGTGTACATGATTCTGTTAATATTGAGTTTAATGATAATTTTTTTTTACTGTTCATTAGGTTTATTCGCTTAGTAGCTAAATATATCAGATATCTATAATGAATATCTGGTACAAACAATACCAGCATTGATAATCTATATTTAGTGTGATAGTGTGGCCTTATTATTTAATAATTATCGCTTCACGGAAAATTGTGTGGTTTTTTAAATAATTCAGATTTAACTTTAACCGATCTTTCATAGACTACAATGAAAGTTTTATTACGCATACTGATTGTATACTTAAACATATTTATTCTTGAGTGATTTCAAGATCTTGACTAGAATTAAAATTGTTGCTTTGCATCCAACCTTCTATATGACCATTAAACACTTGAGCATATATATTATTTTTTTAGAATGATCCATTCCAAGGTTAATAAGTCCGTGCATGCCAATCTTTGTACACAAATGAACGAATTAATGTTTTTCGATAACTGGAGCGTTTTCGCATACTAAAAAGACAGTCTGTAAATTCTGTATTATTGTCTGTAAAGTAGTACACGATGGATATCACCAGGACTTGCTTGATTAAGATCACGATAAGAATGATCAATCATTGTCCTCGCTCTTAACCTTATAAAGATGGATAAAAATCTATCAAGTTGCACGATCTATACCTACGAAAAAATAACGTTGTGAAGTTAAGTTCAACATTTTGGAAAGATATTTAACATCTATGTGCAGATAACTAGGTTTATAACTTTTAAAGGCTTTCTGCTTCAAGTTATTGGTAAATATGATATATAGCGTTTATGGCTATTGTTGCAATATGATGTTTTGTGAATCTGGTCTTCATCCTTAAATTAGACGTTATTTAACCACCAAGGTTAGCATGTCAAATAATTAGCCGCTACTTTTCTGAGTAGACTGTACTAGCTCAAATACCATTGAAAGTGTTGTTTTTCTTAAACTATAGTTTTTGCATGTTGGCTTTGTGGCCTCAAGTTTCACTCTTGTAAAAAGCTGATTCAATCGGATTTATAGTTCTTATTTACGCCTGTTACTGCCATAATAGGAAGTCATAGAATGACACCAGTTTTTTTGATTTTTCTCCAGCTTATTCATCACTGCAGTGGATATATTTCGCTGAAAATCTTACAAACAAAATATCAATGAGTTTATTAGCGGCATGACAGATTTTTGGTAAGCTGAGTGGATGGTCACACCTGAACCCACCATTGTATCCTCATATGTAGCTCAGCCTTAAACTTTTAGTTTCATACATTTATGGAGGTGAAGTCAGCATATTACTTGTTTTATGTGCCTAACAATGTTGGTGCTGTGCGTCCTGGAATATCTTTGCAATTGCATTCCAAAAAAAATGGTGCCGTCTTTCAGTAGCAAGCAAGAATGTGAGATATGGTTAAGTTACGTGTTTATAGGATATTTAGAAGTTCAGATTAGTTTACTTCTTGCTCTTAATAAGTATTTTCTAGCGCAACTAGCTACTTAGATCAATGCTCAGTATCAGCGATAATGAGCAAGTAAGCAAAATCGGTTATTTGACTAACAGAGCTGTCTATGCAATTGGCCAAGAAATAAATGTACCATGTATTGCTTAAATTACCAAGGCATTAATTGTCTGTGTTTTTTCAGGCCATTGTTGTTTTATTATACTGTGGTGCTTAGAGAGATCATGTGTTTTTTAATCGAGAAGCCCATTTATAGCTTTGTGAAAATCAGTGGCGTTGAGATGAGATTTACAGGACAGATATGATAGTAACTTTTCAAGATTTTGTATGGTTCAGATAAGATAAATGTGATAGAAACGAGATGTTGAAGCATATTCAATTGCCGATGTTGATCGCCTTACCTTATTCACTTTAATCTCAACATCATCAACAGCAGTTTATCTAGTTATCTATGACAAATAATCGTTATGCACGAGGTCATAAATGACTCATTGCCTAGAAGGTATCTTTAAGCATATTGTTGCGGAATGGCTTTTGATCTAAGCCTCAACAGCGGTTGCTTTTTATCATCTGCCTGGTAGCATTATTTAAGATAAATTTATGAAATGGATTACATGTAATATTTAGTTTCGTGGATATATGTATATAGTAGACTTTTTTATGGCATATCATCTCTCTATGTTAAAATTATATACGAAATCAATCAGCATGATATAATACTACCTATTTCTGACAACCACATACAAAAAAAATGAGTATAACTAAAATGTAATTCATATTGCGCATTATTTTGTTTAATTGTTTTTAAGTATCTAGTTCAGGTTGTTCGTTATTTATCATAAAAATCTGATATTTTAATTTCCTACTAAAGGCTATTATTTCAAATAAAGGATTGATTTCAAGAATTTGCTAAATTTCATTTTTAAGTTCTAATATTGAAAGCTATAACAAATGAATATTTTGTTGTAGTTATTGTATGGTCTAATCGTTAACTGCTAACTGAGTTAGAGTTTGCAAAACTCTTTTTCATAAAATTGGCTTTGCATTTTTAGAATAACATAATAAAAATCAGCAATTTTAATTAATCACGGTTAGAGGCGAAAACCTTCTCCCAAATATACACGTTTGACTTGTTCATTTTCTAAAATCGATTTAGGAGTTCCATGGGCTATAAGATGACCTTGACTTACAATATAAGCACGTTCACAGACATCTAATGTCTCTCTCACATTGTGATCTGTTATTAATACTCCTAAACCATAATCTCTCAAGTGTTGGATTATTTTTTTTATATCTAATACTGAAAGCGGATCCACACCAGCAAAAGGTTCATCTAAAAGAATAAATTTAGGATTAGCAGCTAATGCCCTGGCTATTTCCACTCGGCGGCGCTCGCCCCCAGAAAGCGATTGCCCAAGGTTATTTCTTAAATGAATAATACTAAATTCTTCCATCAATTCTTCAGCACGTTGCTGTTTTTCTTTGAATGTTAAATTTTTACGAATTTCTAATACTGCCATTAGATTATCGTAAACGTTTAGCCGGCGAAATATTGATGATTCTTGTGGCAAATAGCCTATTCCCCTACGAGCCCGCTCGTGAAGTGGTAGCAAACTAATGTCTTCATCTTCGATAGCAATTTTTCCAGTATCACGAGAAACAATACCAACTAGCATATAAAATGTTGTTGTTTTACCCGCACCGTTTGGCCCAAGTAAGCCAACGATTTCACCTGAACTAACCTCTAAGCTAACATCTTCAACAACCTTATGTTTTTTATATGTTTTTGCTAAATGTTTTGCAGTTAATTTCGCCATTTTTTATTTTTTTATTATTTGCCAGTATTTATGTTTTTTACTTCCCTACCTTTTTCTTGTAGTTTGGAAGGTAATAGTATTGTCGTTACTTGCTTCCCTTTATCACTAAATGCTTTCATTTGCTTGGTTGGAACTAAATAGGTAATTTTTTCACTTTTAATATTACTATCTGATTGTTCAAGATAAGCATTACCAGTTAGGGTAACAAGCTCTTTCTCCATTTCATAACATATTTTATCGCTGTGACCTTTAAACTGGTTACCATCATCTTGTAATTGATAGAAAGTCGCTGGAGTACCATATGCTTCAATAATTATTTTTTTTACATTGCCGTTTGGATGAGTGATAATAATCTTATCAGCTCGAACATCTATAGAACCTTGTTTTATTACTACATTTTCTGTAAATGTAGTAATATTTTTTTTAAAGTCAAGTGACTGTTTAACTGAATAAATTTGAATTGGTTGTTGAAAATCGCTTTTCATGGCTAGTCCCGGCAAATTCAATATGAATATTGAACTAGTCAATGTTATTTTAATCAAGATTTTTTTTGTAAATATCATTTTAGTTGTTTTCTTCTGCAGCTATTTGCTTGTTAGGGATTTCATAATATGTCTTAACATTTTCAATTAATTCTGCTGTATGTGTTTTCATGTTACCGCGAATTCTCATACCTACTGAGCGTAAACCGATACCAATTACAGTTACTTTATTATCAGAAAAAAAATCCTGGGTGATTAGGTTAATGATAGCCTTTTCCGTAAAAATTTGTTTTAAATCTGAAGTTGGATTCAAGCCACTTACTTGAACATTACCATATAAATAGAGGATATTGTCATTTGTTAATTTGGCTTTATTGGCGCGTATAGTCCAAGTAGGAATATGATTTGTATCATAAGTTGTTAATACTGGATTAATGAACCAGCTGATTTTTTTATTTGAAAAGTGCTGTGTCTTATCAGTTATTAGCTTATAAGCCAATTTACCTATGGAATCATAGGTATGGGTAATAGTATTGCCAATTTGATAATTTGGTTGACTGTTATCAAGCATAATAGGTGCTTTTAATTGATTAAAATCAGATAAATT
Organism: Arsenophonus sp.; assembly: GCA_046530935.1. GTDB lineage: Bacteria > Pseudomonadota > Gammaproteobacteria > Enterobacterales > Enterobacteriaceae > Arsenophonus. The sequence continues at coordinate 6,598 of JBHEQW010000006.1, read as the reverse complement.
CCAACCAATAAGCCATAAAACAATTAATATTAACATAATGTTAATGTAAAACTTAAATTTTTTCATTGTTGTTTTATTTTTATCTATTTTTAGCAAGCAGGATCAAATTATAAATTTCATGTACCGCTTTGGCTCTCTCTCTTTTCTTTTCATCCCCCCTTTGCTACCTTGCATGATATATAAGCATAATGCGCTTTACTTAAATATTGTATGTACATCAGCTACGATAAAACTAAAGACCTAACTAGAACATGATATGTCAAGTCAATTAAATCATCACAAATATACGCAATTTGTTTAAGTTGGAGTTTTAATCTGGTTATCAGATCCTTATAAGCTAATTTTTTCACTTTTCTATTTGTAAGGATAATTAATACCGAGTATTTTGATATCATTATTACAATAATTTAACCTTTTTAGGTCCTGTAATAATGGCAATTTCAATTGCATAAGTTAGTAAAAAGAAATACGAACATTTTAAATATCATTTACATTGAATGATTTTAGTTCTTCAGCATTTATTTCCTATATAAATTAAGCTATCTGTAATGATAGCATTAACATTAGAAATTAGTAATTTTATAAGACGAGTTTTTTCAAAAAAATCTTATTTCACTTGGCCCATAAACAGATTGTTATTTTATATAACATCATTCATATATTAATTCCAATAATTATATGATCCCAGCTTGTAAAAGATCATGCATATGAATAACACCAATAAGTGTCTTTGCTTTTGCTACCAATAATGAAGTAATATGGTGTTGTTGCATTAAATTTAAGGCGTCAATCGCTAGCATATCTGGTTTTATTCTAATAGGGTTAGCTGTCATTACATCAGCAATTTTGGCATTATTTAAATCAATATTCATCGCAAAGACGCGGCGTAAGTCACCATCTGTGAAAATACCTTCAATTTGCATTTCTCTATTACAAATAACAACCATACCTAGTTTTTTGCGAGTAATTTCCACTAATGCTTGTTGTAATGTTGCTTGTTTTATAACATTAGGAATATTTTTTCTGCTATGCATTAGATCACTTACTCGTAATAATAGTTTTCGACATAATGTGCCGCCTGGATGAGAAAGTGCAAAATCTTCAGCAGTAAAACCACGCGCCTCAAGTAAAGCAACAGCAATAGCATCTCCCATAACTAGCATCGCCGTTGTACTTGTTGTTGGCGCTAAACCTAAAGGGCAAGCTTCCTGTGGTACTTTGATACAGAGGTGAATATCTGCAGCTTTGCCCATGCTAGTAGCAGGATTTTTTGTCATACAAATTAGTACAATGTGTTGACGTTTTAACACTGGAATAAGTGTCAAAATTTCATTTGACTCGCCAGAGTTAGAAATAGCTAGAACAATATCTTGACTGCTAATCATACCCAAGTCGCCATGACTGGCTTCTCCTGAATGGACAAAAAAAGCTGGTGTTCCTGTACTGGCTAATGTGGCTGCAATTTTACGACCAATATGGCCTGATTTTCCCATTCCCATAACAACAACTTTGCCAGTACATTTAAAAATAAGTTCACAAGTTTGGTTAAAATCATCATTGATATATTGCTCAAGGTTAACAAGCCCACTACGTTCAATCTCTAATACCTTTTTTGCTATTTTTTGAAAATTAATTTCAGACATTTTTATTTCCAAATTTAATATAAGTGATTTAGTTATATTGGTTAATAGATTTTTAGTAATGGTCCTTTTTCATATCACTAGCTTTGTATATATCAGTGTTATCAACATATTATTTTTATGTTATATTAGTAATATACTAGCATTTTTCAGATTCATGACACTTAAAAGTTTTTTAATGTGACAATTTTAATGAATAAAAATAAAATTAATAATTTTAATGATATAGAATATATATTCTACTATTTTTTATGTGGATGTTCCATTCCATACTGACTAAATATATTTAAATGATAATTAAATAAAAATGCTTTATCTTTTTTATTAAAAGATCTGTAGATGATATCATATAAATCAAAGATATATCTTTTATTCGTAGTCAATAACTGATTATATACTAATATAAGCTTGATTATCTAAAGTAGAAAATTACACCAATTTATAGTGGCGCATTGTGCATCATGTATCGGGAAAAAACTTTATTAAGTTTAATTGCTGTACAATTCCAGTTAAATAAGAAAAAATTTGCTTTGATGATGTCAATATTCCAACACTATCATTCCTTGAACTTTATGCTTCTCGTAAGAAAATAAGCATATTGTTTTAGTTTGGTGTGTCTTGTTTAGTGATATGAGTGTTTTTGACAATCTTGCCTTTTTTATATCTGCATACTGTTTTAGCTGCAGAAATTATTTGAATAGCTGTCCTCATGAAACTAGAAGCAGTCTAGTTGAGTGTTGCTTAATAATCTTATGCTAGCTGAAGTATCGAGTGGTATGAAACAACTAGCTGATTAGCTCGTGCTTATTGTCCTTGATTAACAATTAATTTTATTTGATAATTTTTTTGTTGAGGAGTTATGCTAATTTCTAGTGTATGGAGTTTTGAAGATGCTTGTGTATAATTCTTTCTAATTGATTTCATAGATGATTTTAACAATAGATACATGATATGCCATGAAAAAGTCTACCATATATGTATCTGTGAAAGTAGATATAACCTCTGATCCATTTGATGAACTCGCTCATCTATAATGGTGTTACGAAGCTGTGATATCTACAGCCGTTTTAATATGGCCAGCTTGAAGATATATGTGTTAACGTATTGAACACCAGCCTTGTCTAGGAGGATCTGATGGGCATTTCAGCTAGTTCTGTCCATACTGATTATTTGCAACAGCAAACTATACAGATAGGTATTGTTGATGTTGAGATCAAACTGTTTAAGATCATGAATCTTAAATCGGAAACGGAATATACTTCAACAGCTCGTTGATACTGTCTTATATGAAGTATGAAAAAGCGTCAAAAAGTTGCTAGCATAGTGTGCCTGTACACTATGCTAGGCATTTCATCTCAAACAAGTGATTTTTATGAACCTTCTCTAAACGGCGCGTGCTGTCTTACTTGCTAAAAATCACATGGTCTTTTCTGTACTAGCATCAGGAGATTGAAACAACAATTGTTTGAAGATCATAGTCAATAAGTGCCTGTAAGATTTAAGCGATATGCGCTTAGCTCTATTTCTGCGCATATGCCATAGATAGTCCTTTCAGACAAGATAATCCCCATTGCCTTATGATGATTATTATAGTTACTGAGAATGAACGTAATTAACTACTTACTGTTAAATATTGCTATTGAGAATTAGAAGTTAACTTGGCTGAACTTATCAATGTCCTGCAAGCAGGTGACTTAAACGTGTTTTCCATCTAGTTGTTTGCTACTTAAGAGACATGGTTCTGTTGATTTTTAGAATACAATAGCAAAGATATTTTTTAACACGCATCACAAACGTTCTTGGGTACACAAAACAGCTAATGCACTGCCTTCATACTCAAAAAGATATGTAATCAAAAATTAAGGGTTAGATACTGTGATGTTTTTGTTAATATAGAGACGTGATACCGCTAATAAAGTCTTTGATGTTCAGAAAATTAAATCGCTCTTTAAGAGAAGAATAAACACCATCCTTTTATTGCTAAAAGGAAATAGAATCAGTATTAGATCTGTTGTAAGTAAAAATTTTATTGGAGCGTGTATTCTTTGATCTAATACGCTAATTTTAGAGATATTAAACATGGATTTGGCTTAATAAACCTTCGTTTTTTATTTTTATGCATTCTTTCTAATAACAATTCAGTTGCCTGTTTGCCAAGCTGAGAGCGTCGACAAAAAGTAAGCCTTTCACCATACAAAATGTATTTATATTAATTTTGTGCGGAAATCGATTTTTATTACAAAAGGTAAAAATCTATGTTTTTTAGTTTTTTTACGATCGCTAGTCATATCTAGCGTCTTATTATGTGCCTTAGATAATAGTGTGTTTTATTTACGATTCGATAAGAATTTATAATAATTTACCATTCTAACATGTCTAACTGGAAATATGGTTAATATAGCACCAAATCATCTATTCCTGGCATTAGTGCCTGCTTGCCGGTACTGCTGATTAGTTCGCTTTGTCATAGTAATAATGTACAACCACTTTTCATCTGTAATGCAGAAATTTTAAGGTAGATAACCTAGTCGTTTAAGAAGTGGCGTTCAAGGTATTTTTAGTATGCCACATCAATTTCTTTTTTTTTTAGCAAAATTAAACTTTTCCAGTAACATCTGTAGTGTGCCTTCAAGTAATGCTGCTACTGCTTCTTGGCGCAGATATCCAAAATAGTAGAAAGAAATTAGCAAGATTTGTCGGATCATGGCTGTGATGCAAGCAGCTAGATAACAGAATCTCAGTAGATTTCTTTGGCTGCTTTTTTTTAAAGAGCAGCAACTCTATACAGCATGTTTAATATCTAGACAGCCATTTGGTGATATAGGTAAGATATAAACATACGTATCTTAATTAAGTTATCTGGCATAAGTCTGCAATGCACAGAAGATATTAATTTTAATGCTGTATTCGGTGCCACATTGTCAGTATATGGCATGTTAGTTTATTAGTGCAAAATAGAGGATTGAGTAGTGAGTGGTCAATTATTGTTAAAAAAAAAGACAAAGAAGATTAGTATAGCGAAAGCAATCTGTTCTAAGTTTTAGTTAGGCAAAATATTAACATGTTATTTTAATCACATCACTGCTTCCTGGCTTTGAAATCAAATGAACTGCAAGCTTTTAAACTACTTGTAACTTTAGCATAAAAACGTATGTTGGGAACATTCAGTAGAGGTGCATCAAGTAGCTCTGGGTTTATTAGGAAAATTCATGGCAGAAGTCTAATCAGGCAAGTATTCCATCAACACATAAGACTGGTCCATGAGTTGACATTTTCCCATGTTTTTCAAGAAATTTATTCCAGCCGTCATCAATTGTTAAAATTAGTTTAGTTTGCTAGAGTGAGCAAGGAGAGTGGAATTGTCCATAGTCCACTATAGATGATTGTGATGGATTCATTAGTAAGCATACTTTCACTCATTGACACCTAAATGCAGTTGTATTTAGCCTAATTGGCTAGGCTTATGTGCTTTTCAAAATCAAAAATAATCGTGACTATATGCATGGATAATACTTGCGTGTCAAGAAAAATTAGGGATAAAGTCTGCCGCATTATTGTATAGTCTCTTTTTTATGGCCTCATAAAAAATAGTCGTCCTATTATGATTAATTTATGGTAGGAGATCATAAACCATTTCGAATAAATAGGCGATGTAATCCGTAAAGTTCTTTCTCGTTTTTTTGATTTACCTTGTTTTTTGTTTTTAGGAGATTTATTTCAACATATCTGGATAAGTTTCTTAAAAATTAACATTTCAAAGAGCATAAAAATAGTACTGAGATCATGAACTTAGTCCGAAGCTGCATGTCTCTGACATATCATAGTGTCCTAGTTTCATGTTTTGTTGGTAAAATTTTCAAAAAAGTATCCTGCATCGATTAAGAACATTGAGAAAGATCAATAAGAAGTGCTTGCTTATTCTGAGACTCTTCCAGTGAGAGCAAGAAAAGTTGGTTGTCAAGCAAGAACGATAAATATAATTGAATTAACTTTTATGACAGTAAGGCTACAAATTAGCCGCATGAAAGAACTATGGTTCAAGAAAAACAAGCATTTTAATGCTATTTAACTTATACGGTTTGCTTAGAAAAACTAAAAACCGGCTAAATGAATTTAACTTGCTATGAACTTGGTAATAAACAACATCCAATTTAAGGATTGCGAACATATTCATGAAGTATCAAAGTGGAACGCAGCATGGATCCGTCATGCAGAAGATTTGCTAATAATTCATTTGTTGGATAATGGTTAATAACCATGTAGCTTTGGTTAAACTTATTAATGAACTTATAGTGATGCACTATGTATTGGTTGTGTTATTTTGTTTTTCATGATGGAGCAAAAGTATTTAATGATAGCTAATAAAGATTATATTATTTCAGGGTAAAAGGTTATGCCTGAAGGCACACTATAAAGAATTACAACAAAATAAGGATGTGTTGGTTAGGTAATTTCTTGATAGAATAGCAGATTATCCAGTACCATTTAAGTTTACAATAGTAAATTATGCAACAGATTTATTAATGTAATGTGTATGATAATTAATATTTATATATTAGCAGCATTAGACTATTGTTTGTTGGTTACGTGGTAGCGATATTTAGTCGTGCAATGTAGTTGTTATTTAGAATTTTATTTTGCAAACCTTAATTTGCAAAATAATGCCTGTTTTTAATAAAACAGCTTTAGAAGATAGGAATCTTATGTTTAGTAATTATTACTTTATCAAGATTATTCATTGGAATAGTATTTGATTTATAAGGATATTTAGTCTTGATCATATTTATAGCTGAATCAACTCTTGGCATGATGATATAGCACTTTCTTTAATTAAGAAAAAGTGCTGGCTAGTTGTGACCGTACTTTTATTTGCTGTCATTAGGAGTAGGAGCAAGTTCTGCATTAAGAATAGAAATAGGATTGATGAAAGCAACATAGAAGATTTTTAGTTTAAAAAT
>JBHEQW010000005.1:0-58689 GCA_046530935.1 Arsenophonus sp. | reverse complement strand
GCCGCACTGAAGAAATGGAAAAATAATTTTGATTTATCAGGATAATTAAATGCAATTTTTAACTTTTATCGTACCAACCATTATTCAACTATATATTATTATTTTATTGCTACGAGTTTGGATGCAATGGGTCAGAGCAGATTTCTACAATCCATTTTCCCAATTTGTAGTTAAAACGACTCAACCAATTGTAGGACCATTACGGAGTTTTATTTCTGCAATTGGGTCGATTGATATTGCAACTTTATTTGTTTCCTATTTTTTTACGATAGCCAATATTCTTTTTGTAATGTGGGCAACAAACACTGCAACTTTAATCAGCATAGCCCTATTACCTATTAGCCTTATTCAATTATTAACATATGCCGGCAAGTTAGTTTTTTGGCTGATCTTAATTCGAGCTCTTCTTAGTTGGATAAGCCAAGGCCGTAACCATATTGATTATATGCTTATGCAATTAACAGAACCTTTGATGTCACCTATTCGCCATATCATTCCTGCTATGGGCGGATTAGATTTCTCAGCCATGATAGTTATGCTTATTTTGATCGCTTTAAATTATCTGCGTCTGGATATCCTGCTATTTATTGATCCAACTATTAGCAGCATACTCTATTCAGTTGGCTATTTGATCTAAATATGAGAAACTTCATGCGAAAAGTGCTATTAACAACATGTAATTCCAGTAAGGTAAGTGAATTCTCTAACTGTTAAAAAATAGTGTAACTTAAATATTTTTAACAAAAATGAGTTAGTCATTAGTGGAGTTTAAAAAACTGGTCTAACTTTTATTGAGAATATGATATTAAAAGCAGGTTTCGCAGCAAAAGCCTATAGTTTCGCTGCCATTGTCGATAATTTAGGGGACTTTTAATTAATGAATTAAAAAGATGCGTCTGAGATCTATTTAGCTCTCTTTGCTTGTAAAAATGCATCTACTAAAGAAAATTTGTATAAACTATTATCTATCATGATAAGATATCCTGAATAATCAACGCCAAGTTCAATTCAATTAAGTACCGGTTTATTTCAGCTGTTTTTACGATTCAACACAGATTATAATGTCACAGTATATGTTGAACTATGCTAACATTTTAACCTAAAGATAGTAACGTTTTTGCTTATAATCTAATTTTTATAATAAAAAATTAAAAGTTAACGTAAACATCAATTAACAAAAACACAAAAAATGTAGTATAGCATCATGCTAAAGCATTAAGAATGTTATTAGGATCTTTAACTAATGCTTAAATTACCTCCATTGAGTTTATATGTGCATATCCCATGGTGTGTGCAAAAATGTCCTTATTGTGATTTTAATTCACATATACTAAAAGGTGAATTGCCACAACAAGAATATGTCACACATCTACTAACCGATCTTCAAGCTGACATTGCACTAATAAATGGTCGCCAACTTAATAGTATCTTTATTGGAGGAGGTACACCTAGTTTACTTGATGCTAAGGCTATGCAATTTTTGCTTGATAGCATACGTCAAAAATTATCGTTGGCATCTGATGCTGAAATCACAATAGAGGTAAATCCTGGCACAGTTGATGCTGAACGGTTTACCAAATATAAACAAGCTGGCATTAATCGTATGTCTATTGGAGTGCAAAGTTTTGCTTCTGACAAACTCAGCAAATTAGGCAGGATACACGGCTATGAAGAAAGTATACAAGCTATTTTTCTTGCTTCAGCATTAAATTTACGGAATTTTAATCTTGATCTAATGCATGGTTTACCTGATCAGTTACTTGAACAAGCACTTTCTGATCTACAACAAGCGATCGATTTATCTCCACCTCATATTTCTTGGTATCAATTAACGATTGAACCAAATACCCATTTTGCTTCCTGCCCGCCAATATTACCTAATGATGATGCGCTATGGGAGATTTTTTCAAAAGGTCATCAATTACTTAATAAAGTTGGATATCAACAATATGAAATATCTAGTTATGCAAAACCTGGCTATCAGTGTCAGCACAATTTAAATTATTGGCGTTTTGGCGATTATCTAGGTATTGGCTGTGGAGCATATGGAAAAGTTTCTTTTGCCGATGGTCGTATTTTGCGAACAATGAAAACAAAGCATCCACGTGGCTATTTGTCTGGTAATTATCTTTATAAACAAAAGAAAATTAACCAAGCAGATAGGCCTTTTGAATTCTTTATGAATCGCTTTCGCTTGCTTGAGGCAGTACCAAGACAGGATTTTATTAATTACACTGGTTTATCGGAAAACGTCATTCGTCATCAACTTGATAAGGCCCTGGAAGAGGATTATATAACAGAGACAAAATCGAGCTGGAAGATCACCGAGCAAGGCAAATTATTCCTTAATTTTTTATTAAAACTATTTCTATAAAGTTAACAGATCCAATAAAATAAAATATTTTTATAAAAATAGACAATTATAGTTCTTTAACTAAATAAAATTAGTTCTATCGATCATCGCTATGATCAATATTAAGTTAATAAATACAAAATAATTTAACTAATGTGCTATTACTCTAATTTTTGTATGAATGATTTGTAGATCTGATAAGCTGTAATTACTTATAGTTAATACCTTAGTCAGATCATGTTTGTAAGGCGTATGGAGGCGAATACCATAAAAAGATATCATGTTCTATAAGATGAACAGGAGCACATAGTTGATGAAAATTACTATAATTAGACTTTTTAGTAATTTTTTTTTAGAATATTGATTCTAAATTTTCCGTTGCTAGAATTTTTGTTGAAAAATTATAAACACCTCTGTTTAAAAGCTACTAATAAATTTTGCTAAATCGATCAGTAATACATAACTTTTTTCTGTTTCAATTGAACAAAAATTTCATGACTATAATTCGCATTGTCTCTATAGCTAGACTTAAGTTGTGTTTTTAGTACTTTACTATCATTCATAAGATTGAATTTTACTTTTAATTATAGGTGTCAAGATTAAAAATATCCTTATTATCAATTAGATTTTTATGAAAACCCATAGCAGCCTTAGTCGCATAAAAACAACTATAGTAAGTTGTTTTGTTATCAAATAGTTGATAACGCTTGATATATATATTGTTTTTTTTGCGCATCTGTGGCCGTAAATCTTATTTACAGTATTTGTTGGGTGTATTAACCGGTTGCTTTTAGATCATTATATAGATTTTTCCTAAAACAGCTATATTCATAGTAATATATGCCTATTGATTGTGGTGTATACTTGAGGACAAAATATCATGATGATGGGATTTCCACCCACTATTCCAATATTCCAAGCACAATTTTTCTTATTACCAAATTTGATGAGTGATCAAGTATGTTTTGCTATGATACTTTCTGAATCTATTACTCCATCTTTAAATTATACGTTGTTTTTGCCATCATTGTCAAACAGCTCAAGTCTTCCTTAGGCGGTTCCAGCTTTTCTGATGAGACTGTTGCAGCTTAAATAGCATTGAAGGTGTTGTTTTTCTTGAACTACAGTTCTTTTCGCGCGTCGCCTTCATCACTATTGCAAAAGTCGATTAAAATCAGATTGAACGTTCTTGTTGACTCCCACTGTTTTCACTGGAAACAGTAGAATGCCAACAGTTCTTTTCGATCTTTTTCAAGCCTCTTCATTGAAGCAGAACATTTCGCTGAAAACTTTGGCAACAAAACATAAATGGGGTTATTATCGGCATCTCGACTTTATATTAGCTAGACATCCTGCAAGCTAAGCCTTAACTTTTAATGGCATTCCTTTGAGAATGAATGCCAACATATTAGCTGGTTTGTCTGCAAAACAGTGTTGCTGATGCCTGCACTGGAATATCTTTTGTATTACATTCTAAAAATCAAGGATATAGCCTGCTGTGGAAAATCTTGTGGATACGCTTAAGGCACGTGCTCGCAGACTATTCATAAGTTCTGCCAAGTTCGCTTCTAACTCTTAAAAGCATCTTCGACCACAATGAACTCATTATCTACATTCTCAGTGATGCCAATAATGACCAGGCATTTAAAGGCGATCATCTTGCCTAACAGGATCTATATTGGATCTGCCAAAAAATAAACGTAGCGCGTATTGCTTCAATCAGATAAATGCGACCTTCCACATCTTCTTCAAAACCTACATTGCCTATTACATTTTCATTTAAGCCATTGCTGTTTCAGTCTGTTGCTGCTCCAGAGAGATCTGGTGCTTTTTTATCAAGAATTCCAACCTGCAAACCACACACATAGTTTACTGAAAATCACTTGTGGATATGTCATTCAGAGATATATCCATGATGTAACTCTTTGACTCTTTTTGAACGCTTCAGATAAGGCGATAGCATGAGTTGTTGAAGAATATTCCGTTAGCGCTGCGATTCCTGATTTCACGCGCTTTAGTCTCAATATTCTCAATGCTAGTCTATATGCTTCCTTGTGGTAATAATCATTATGAACGATGACAGCATAGACACGCTCGTTGACAAGGCAGCGTTCAGCATGTTATACAAATATAAGCTTCTGGGTTGGTCTTAACGGCTATGACTATCATCTGCCTAGTAGGATTACAGATGAGTTAATGCAATTAATAAGAGGTAATATCTGGTTTACTTGGGATGTTTGTATGATAGATTTTTTCATGTAATATCATCTCTCTGTTATTGAAATAATTTACTTAATCAATCACAAGGATATGATGCCATCATCTCAGAAAGCAAATATACTAGAAATGATTATAACTAATTTACTTCCAAAATGCATACAATTAAAAGTTAAGGCTTAGCTGTAGGAGGCCTGGCTAGTATAAAGTCGCGATGCTGCTAATAACGCCATTTATGTTTTGTTGCCAAAGTTTTCAGCGAAGTATCATTCAGGAATGAACAGGATTGAGAACGATTGAGAAGAACTAGTGGCATTCTACTACTTCCAGTAAAAAAATAGTTGGCGTCACTAAGAACTACCAATTTGATTGAATTGGCTTTTTCAACCGTGAGGTTACGAATGATATGCGCGAAGAACTGTGGTTCAAGAAAAATAAGCCTTTCAATGCTATTTAAGTTGCTACAGTTTTTCAAAAAAGATGTATCTTTGTAAGTTGATTTAATCTGTTGAACCTGGTTGTAAAGAACCTCTAATTTAAAAATGGAGGAATAGATTCACAAAGTATCAAAGTAGAACGTAACCTGAGTGTGTACCGTGCGCTAAATTTGATAATAAAATTCTTGGCTAAATGCAAAAACTACTTCAATATTTATTTTAACTCCGATAAAAACTTGGTAAGCACGTTGAGTAAAAGCTTGCAGTATATTTGTAGCTAGATTGTTAAAAATTCTGCAAAAAGTCAGCTCAATTAATTTATTAGTAAACTAAAAATAACAACATAGCTTAATTTTAGACTCATTTTTATTTGTATGTATAAATAATCAGTTACACATTAATTTACGAAATAGCAATTTCAGCATGTGTATTTGAATACTCTTATTATCTTGCAATATATAGATTATTTATAATAGCAGTTATTACTAATACATCCTTTACTAACATCAATAGATATAGCCATTTCATTATTAACATGATCAAGTACCTACACTCCAACCCACACAACGATTGCTAACATAACCGGATAAAATTCTGGATATATAATAAATCAACATCATTGACTAAATTCTACATTTTCTCTGCATTATAAGGACGCAATGCAGATTAACTAATTTTCTGGATAACTATTTTTATCAAAAAAATTAAAAATGATAACATTCATATACACTTAATAAAAATTTTGGATGACAACTTTAGTTTAATAAATCTTTGCTTAATACAAATTAATATATCCTTACCGTGCTATTTATTTATACATGCAGTATAATATATAGTTATGAAAAAGAAAAAATCACGCAAGCTTGGTTCAGCAACGATTATGCTAAATAAAAGAGCGCGCCATGAATATTTAATCAGTGAAGAAATTGAGGCCGGCTTAGCTTTGCAAGGTTGGGAAGTTAAAGCACTACGCGCAGGAAAAACCAATATTAGCTACAGTTATATTTTATTAAAAGATTGTGAAGCTTATCTTTTTGGCGCGACAATTACTCCGCTAATTGCATCTTCCTCAAATTTGGTTTGTGATCCAATGCGTACTCGAAAGTTATTACTTAATCAGTGTGAACTTGATTCCATATTTGGCAAAATTAATCGCGAAGGCTACACAGCAATAGCATTATCTCTTTACTGGAGAAATGCATGGTGTAAACTTAAAATTGGTATCGCCAAGGGTAAAAAAGAACACGACAAGCGTTCTGATATTAAAAATCGTGAATGGAAGTTAGACAAAGCAAGAATTATGAAAAACTCTCATGTATCGGTAATGATATCTAAGTGCTAGCATTATTAAGTTTATTTATGATATTATTGAAATAATCAACTTGGGGCTGATTTTTGGATTCGACGGGATTTGCGAAACCCAACGTGCATGCCGAGGGGCGGTTGGCCTCGTTAAAAGCCGCAAAATAATAGTCGCAAACGACGAAAACTACGCGCTGGCAGCTTAATAACCTGCACAGAGCCCTTCCTCCCTAGCCTCCGCTCTTAGGACTGGGATATGGATAGGTCAAACCTAAAAGAGATCGCGTGGATACTTAGCCTGGAGTTAAAGCGTTAAACTTAATCAGGCTAGTCTGATAGTAGTGTGTCTGTCCACAGCTACCTGGCAAATGTAAGGACTAGACTAAGCATGTAGTGCCGAGGATGTAGAAATTTCGGACGCGGGTTCAACTCCCGCCAGCTCCACCAATTTTACATAGTCAACAATATGAGATAGTCAACAATAGGAGACTAACTTTAAAATAGCAAGTTATAAAAATTAACTGAACTTTAATATAACAATATTAAGATTCAAAAGTGCACGTAAAAGTTAATTAATATAAGTTAAAAAATATAGAGAGAAACCACTTACTTAGATAAGTTATATTAGAACAATATACATGCATGATGATTATCCATACAATCATTCAATAAATAATGCAATTAGATTGAAGGAGTTTTTGTTACCGAAATAGCAACAGCATAGAGGCATAAAGCAAATAAATTTAATCTAAAAGTTTAAGGAGATAATAGGAGTGGTACTCATTTCACAAATAATTTCACAAATATTGCAAAAATGAACATTTACCCATTAACTCATTATTAAATTATAAAACTAGTTTATCAACGCAATTTTCCATGTTTTTTTATAAAAATTAATAATATCAACTTTAGCAACTTACATCAACAGCTTCATGTGTAATTTACGCACAACAATCAATATCCTTATTTTTAATAAATTTTTGTATATCAAATATAATTTGATTCAATAACGATATATCTATTTTGAAAAAGATTAGATAATCACACATTAATTGTAAACGCAATAAAAATCATCGCTGACTGAAAGCACCACTCCTATTCCAACTAACAACCAGATAATACTAAACACATACCCAGAAGGAATAAGGTTAATGAAAAAGTCTAGCTTTTCATGTGCTTATTTATGAAGCAAAATCGTTAATACAACACATGCTGAACTATCTATAATGGAAGGTGTAAAATGAGAATTATTTACTATCCTAAATATCAAGAATTACATAATATTTCAAATAGTTAATATAAATTGTGCTCATTTCTACTATATGTAGTTTTGAAGATTGTTGGCTGTATTCTAATGATTAATTTCATGAATGATTTTAATAACACAGAGATGATATGACATAAAAAAGTCTACCATATAACATGTATTTACGAAAGTAGATATTACATCTGATCTCTTGTATGAACTTATTTATCTGCGCCAAACAGCTGATAGCCAGCGCCATTGAGGTTAAGATAAAAGCTATGCTGTGCGCGACAACATGTTATGAACGCCGCTTTGTTAACTAGTAGTGTCATTGCCAGTTGTTCGGTAACGTTTATTTTCTAGAGTTAACTTATACAGACTAGTATTGAGAATATTGAGATTAAAGTCTCTAAGGTCAGGTGGGGGTGGATATCTCGTAGCGCACCTGTAACGGAATATGCTTCAATAGATCCTTGATACACCCTTAATTGAAGGGTGTAAAAGCATCTAAGAGTTGCTAGCCATGGCTATACCTTGCGAGATGCATTATTTAACTGGTGATTTTTACTAAGCCATTGGAGAGTTCTTCGCTTCTAGCTGAAAAAGCACATGCTCTCTCTGATAGTAATCCAGTTTATTACCAATCAGGAGACTGAAACAGCAATACCTTAAAGAGAGTAAAGGCAATGTTAACTGCGTGATTTAAGCGATACGAGCTACGTTTATTTATAGTCTAATGCTTATTTATAGTCTAATGCAATATAGTCCTTGTCAGTCAGGTAAAATAATTGCCTTTTCATGCTGCTCATTATCATAGTCATTGAGGGTCTAGATAAAGAGTTAGATGCGCGCGAAGATGCTTATTGAAACTTATAACCAAACTTATGCCACAATTTCTCAATAAGCCACCGCTTGTAGATTAATTATATCTTCCAGGTTTGCATTAGTGGAGATGCTTCACTTGGTTTTTTAGAATGTAATTGCAAAGATATTCTCGGATACACAGCAGCAACGCTGTTGTGTACATAAAAAAGATAATGTACTTAGCTTGCCTTTAAAAAGGCACGCAATTGAAAGTTAAAGCTGAGCTTATTGGAGGTCTAGCTCTAGCAGAGGAGCTCTTCTGCTGCTAATAAAGGCATTAATATTTTGTTGGTAATATTTTGAGCGAAGCATATCCATCACTGATGAAGAAGCTGAAACCAGCTAATTGGATTTACCTGCTGATCTCTGCCAGTAAAGAAGGTCCAATTTAAGGAGTTGAACAGATTAAGAAAGCATGAGATTCTAATGTAGCTTAATCTCTATACAGCAGATTTGCCAATAACTCTAAATAAAGAAACTTCTATTAAGATTTGCAGAAATTTCTTGTATTTATAAATAGATAGATGATAATGAATCTTTATATGCCATGAAAAAAAGTGATAGATTATTTAGTTTTTCTATTAACTTTACTAAAGTAGTATATTGTCAACTGATTAACAGCCATTTAGTAAATGTGCTATAACTATTTATACTGTAAAAAAAAGACAGTATGAAATGATGTTTATCAGTAAGTTACTATTGTTAACTACTAGCCAGATTGATTGTAGCTAATGTTACTTTTAAATAGGCAATTAATGGTTAAAGAGTTGGCAACAGTAGTTGTTGTATTAGCATAATAGTTGAGCTGTTTTACAATATGGTTCTAATTTAGGTTGTAGTAGTTATGTTGCCAGCTCAACTTGCGGATCTTATATCCTATATAAAATATAAGAAAAAAACTGACTATTAATTAAAATTTGATGTGGTTAGTCAAGTCAGCATCTCTGGTATTTGTCAAAAAAAATAAGCATGGATTCCTAAAGGAAGTTTATTACATTCATAAATGATTGTTTATCTTATTACATTACTTTGGTTTTTCATCGGCAGTACTGCTATACAGTTTCTTTCTTTAATTTAATTTATTATCTTTTTAGGTGTAGTTATTGATGTGCAGGAGGTGGTGGGAAGTGTTGGTGATCTGTTGGTTTTTTAAAAATTGCGCGATATTGAGAAAAAAACTCTATATCAACAGAGCATTTCATAAATAGGGTTACCGTCTGATGAATTATAAAGATCAAGCATGAATGACATAGTAAGCCTAAAATGCCTATCATTAGCAATAACATATTGTCACTAATCTATACATATAAATGCCTTATTCATAAAAATGATTTTTTCATTATTAATGATTCTTTAAGTTGTTTGTCGCTTATATGTAAAATATATTCTCAAGATTATTATAACAGCTTTTATTAGCTTTAGCTTTGTAGGTAAGCCTAAAGCTATCTAAAACTGATTTTATAAGGTCATTTAGAAGAAAATATAACCTTGAAAATCAAATATATAAGAAATTTTTCCATCATAGCTCACATTGATCATGGTAAATCAACTCTGTCGGATCGTATTATTCAGATCTGCGGTGGTCTTTCTGATCGTGAAATGGCAGCTCAGGTATTAGATTCTATGGATTTGGAGAGAGAACGAGGGATCACAATAAAAGCACAGAGTGTTACCCTTAATTATAAAGCTAGTGATGGTAAAATTTATCAGCTTAATTTTATTGATACACCTGGCCATGTTGATTTCTCTTATGAAGTGTCCCGTTCATTAGCTGCTTGTGAAGGTGCATTACTGGTTGTTGATGCAGGGCAAGGTGTAGAAGCACAAACTCTTGCTAATTGTTATAGTGCTATTGAGATGAATTTAGAAGTTATTCCAGTGCTTAATAAAATAGATTTATCTACGGCAGAGCCTAATCGGGTAGTTGAAGAAATTAAAGATATTCTTGGGATAGATGCTGATGACGCTATTCGATGTTCGGCAAAAACTGGATTAGGTGTTCAATACCTAATTGAACGCCTTGTTAAAAAGATCCCACCGCCAGAAGGTAATTCAATAGCGCCTTTGCAGGCGCTAATTATTGATTCGTGGTTTGATAATTATTTAGGTGTTGTTTCCCTTGTTCGAATTAAAAATGGCACGCTTTATAAAGGGGATAAAATTAAGCTGATGAGTTCTGGTCAATTTTATTGTGTTGATCGCTTAGGTATTTTTACACCAAAACGAATTGATCGTCAACAACTAAATTGTGGTGAAGTAGGTTGGTTGGTCTGTGGCATAAAAGATATTCACAATTCGCCGGTTGGTGATACATTAACTGGTGCTTGTCATCCTGCAATACAGGCGTTGCCTGGTTTCAAAAAAGTAAAACCACAGGTTTACGCTGGTTTATTTCCTGTTAGCTCTAATGCTTATGAAGCATTTCGTGATGCTTTAGCTAAATTAAGCTTGAATGATGCTTCGTT
Organism: Arsenophonus sp.; assembly: GCA_046530935.1. Lineage (GTDB taxonomy): Bacteria > Pseudomonadota > Gammaproteobacteria > Enterobacterales > Enterobacteriaceae > Arsenophonus. Next base: position 47,805 of record JBHEQW010000005.1, on the reverse strand, counting down.
ATTTTATGAGCCAGAGAGTTTAAGATCATTAGGTTTAGGATTTAGATGTGGTTTCCTTGGTCTACTTCATATGGAGATTATCCAGGAGCGTTTGGAACGTGAATATGACTTGGATCTTATTACAACTGCGCCTACAGTTATTTATGAAGTTGAGTTAACAAATAGTGATCTAATCTATGTTGACAGTCCATCTAAGTTACCAGCACTTAATAATATAAATGAATTACGCGAACCAATTGCAATATGTAACATACTAATGTCTAAGGAATATCTTGGTAATGTCATTACACTATGCGTAGAAAAACGTGGTATTCAGACTAGTATGGTTTATCATGGTAAACAGGTTGCATTAATCTATGAAATTCCTATGGCTGAGGTGGTGTTAGATTTTTTTGATAGATTGAAATCTATTTCACGAGGATATGCTTCATTGGATTATAGTTTTATCCGCTTCCAGGCAGCTGACATGGTGCGTTTAGATATCTTAATTAATGGCGAAAGAGTGGATGCCTTAGCATTGATTACTTATCGTGCTAATGCACGATACCGTGGGCGGAAGCTGGTAGATAAAATGAAAGACCTGATTCCGCGCCATCAGTTTGATATTGCAATCCAGGCTGCAATTGGCACACATATTATAGCGCGTTCAACAGTAAAACAATTACGTAAAAATGTATTAGCTAAATGTTATGGTGGTGATGTTAGCCGTAAGAAAAAATTATTACAGAAACAGAAAGAAGGTAAGAAACGAATGAAGCAACTTGGTAATATTGAACTTCCGCAGGAAGCTTTTCTTGCTATTCTTGACATAGATAAAGATAACTAAGCGTTGTAAGGAGTCATAAATGGCTAACACTTTTTCTTTGATCTTGACGTTGGCGACCTTAATTACAGGAATTATCTGGGGTATTGACCGTTTTAAATTAGGACCTTCTCGTAAGAAAAAAATGCTGCGGCAACAAAAGATTACTAAGGAAAGCGTTAACCAGACGCATTTAGGCGAAAGTATTCATAAACCATCATGGGTTGATAGTTGTTCATCTATTTTCCCAATATTAGCGATTGTATTACTGATACGCTCATTTATTTATGAGCCGTTTCAAATTCCATCAGGCTCAATGATGCCTAATTTGTTGGTCGGTGATTTTATTTTAGTAGAAAAGTTTTCTTATGGATTAAAGGATCCTGTTACACAAACAACATTATTGAAAACAGGAAAACCTAAACGTAGTGATATTGCGGTATTTAAATATCCTAAAGATCCTAGTCTGAATTTTGTTAAACGTATTATTGGTTTACCTGGTGATAAAATTGTTTATGATCCTGAACAAAAAGAATTACGTATATATCCTAATTGTTCAATTTTAAATTGTGTGCTAGCGTTACCAATTATCTATTCTTCATTAAAAGAGAGTGAATGGGCTTTGTTTTTTAATATTAATTCTATTGGCGAAAGCCAAAAAGGAAGTTATCAAATTCCATTGAGAGAACCAGTGCCAAGTAATGCATTACGCCAAGCGGAAAGAATCGAAAAATTAGATGATACTAGCCATGAGATCTTAGTTATCCCAGAAGTATATACCCAGGCAATTTATCAACAGCCAGGTTTACCAGACAATGAGTGGATTGTTCCTCCTAAACACTATTTTATGATGGGAGATAATCGGGATAATAGTGCAGATAGCCGTATGTGGGGTTTTATACCAGAAGAAAATTTAGTTGGGCGTGCAGTTATTATATGGTTTAGCCTTGATAAGCATGAAGGTAAATGGGTTCCAACTGGAGTGCGTTTAAATCGTATTGGTGCAATTAATTAATAAAATTAATGAGATGAACTAATTATTTTTGCTAAATTAATTTATAAAGCAATCAATATATAATATTGCATGATAATTAAAAAATTATGATTTCTTGAACGAAATTGGGAAACCAGCCAATGCGACAGTTTTGTAAATTTTTTTTTGCAGATCTTTTGCATGTTATGCTTTTTGTAATTTGATAATGAAATAATTGGTAGCAGATGAATTCTTCTTTAATTGAATGGTCAGAACAGAAAGAAATTAAACAGCTACAGCGTAAGCTTGGCTATACTTTTAAACAAATTGAATTATTGAAGCAAACATTAACTCATCGTAGCGCCAGTAGCAGTCATAACGAGAGATTAGAGTTTTTAGGCGATTCAATTCTTAGTTTTGTAATTGCTAATGATCTTTATCATCGTTTTCCTGAAGTTGATGAAGGTGACATGAGTCGTATGCGAGCAACATTGGTTAGAGGCAATACACTAGCTGAGCTTGCACGAGAGTTTGATTTAGGAGAATGTTTGCGTTTAGGGCAAGGTGAATTAAAAAACGGAGGTTTTCGTCGAGAATCAATATTAGCAGATACTATCGAAGCTTTAATTGGCAGTATTTTTTTAGATAGTGGCATTCAAATAACTGAACAAATTGTTTTATCTTGGTATAACACTAGATTAATAGAAATTAGCCCTGGCGATAAGCAAAAAGATCCTAAAACACGTTTACAAGAGTATTTACAGGGACGACATTTATCTTTACCTAGTTATTTAGTAACTCAAGTTAGTGGTGAAGCGCACAATCAGGAGTTTACTATTCATTGTCAGGTTAGTGGCATAAAGGAACCTGTTGAAGGACTTGGTTCAAGTCGTCGCAAAGCCGAACAAGTAGCCGCTGAGCAGGCATTAAAAATATTGGAGCTTGAATGAGCAAACAAAAAACACATTGTGGATTTGTAGCAATTATAGGGCATCCAAATGTTGGCAAATCAACATTATTAAACCAATTACTAGGGAAAAAGATTTCTATTACCTCACGTAAACCTCATACAACTCGTCATAGTATCATGGGAATTGATACACAAGGCAATTATCAAACGATTTATCTTGATACACCAGGATTGCATGTAGAAGAAAAGCGCAAAATAAATCGTTTGATGAACAGGGCAGCAAGTAGCTCAATTGCTGATGTTGAACTTGTTATTTTTGTTGTTGAAGCTACACATTGGACAATTGATGATGAAATGGTGATAAATAAATTGCGTAACTTGCCTTGTCCGATATTATTAGTGATCAATAAAATTGATAATGTGGTGGATAAAAGCCTTTTATTGCCACAAATTGAATTTCTTAGCAAACAAATAAATTTTCTAGACATTGTTCCGATTAGTGCGAAAAAAGGTAGTGGTATAAATATTATTGCTAAAATTCTCCGTAAGCATATCCCAGAAGCAGTACATCATTTTCCAGCTGACTATATTACTGATCGCTCTCAACGTTTTATGGCTGCTGAAATTATTCGTGAGAAGTTAATTCGTTTTTTTGGAGATGAACTCCCATATTCTATTACAGTTGAAATTGAGCATTTTGTGGTAAATGAACGCGGTAGCTACTATAACATTTATGGCCTGATTTGGGTTGAAAGGAATGGCCAGAAAAAAATTGTTATTGGTAATAAAGGTTGTAAAATTAAAAAAATTGGCATCGAAGCTCGTATTGATATGGAAAAATTTTTTGCTACTAAAGTTCATCTTAACCTTTGGGTTAAGGTTAAAGTCGGATGGCCTGATGATGAACGTACACTGCGTTGTTTAGGTTATATTTAGGATCCTAATTGAGGCGGCTTTCCGTGGATGGTTAGAAATCTACATTTATACTTCATAATCGATTTTATAGTGAAATGAGCTTATTAAAAAACTTTTTTATCGAAAATCATGGTTGTATTCACCTATTATGCAAATGTACTTGTAGCCTAGATCTAATTTAAAATTAAAAGACTCTTTACAACCATTTACGCCGTTGCGCTGATCTGTTGGTTGGTTGATGTGGAGGCAAGAGAGAAATAAAAACTTTTGAGTTGTGTAGATCCAATTTTTTTAGCACTGGCTTTTTATACTGGTATTGCTGCTGTACCCAAGTTTGTATGTTAATGAATTGCTTGCGCAATTTTCAGCTAAAGATATTCCATATCAAACTCCATTTTTGAATATCTTATATCTTTACAGAGATATAAGCTTGCGGTGAGTATACGCTTGAGAAGATGTATTATGCCGTTTTAAATTATTGTTTTTTCTTATTTAGGTTATGATGTTCATTTTTTTACATTGCTTAGGTATGGGTGTTAACCAGTCTGGCAAATAGCATGATTTATCGTTATCGAGAAAAGAAAGGTTTTATTGCTAGTTTAGTTATTGATCATTTGAGTTTTACTGTAAAATACATAAAGCATTTGTTTGTCGTTAGTTTCTTGATGTTTATATATTAATGGGAGCAACCCATCGTTTTGTGCGGGTATTGCTTTGAACCTTTATTTAGATAGAAGTACATTAAAAAGCTAAGAGCTTTTTTTGTCAACTTATATTGCCTAAAACTCATTGAAGCCTAGTTATTAAAACCTATTTGAATATATTATATGATATCCATTGATAAACAAAATTTGATTCATGAGATGAATAACAGGAGTTAAAGATGGGAGTGTTATTATTAGGTGTTAATATTGATCATGTTGCAACATTGCGCAATGCACGTGGAACAAAATATCCTGATCCGATACATGCTGCATTTCTTGCTGAACAGGCTGGTGCAGATGGGATCACTGTTCATTTGCGTGAAGATCGCCGGCATATTACTGATCGTGATGTTAAGTTACTTCGCCAGACGTTACAAACTCAAATGAATTTAGAGATGGCAATAACCAATGATATGGTAAATTTTGCTTGCCAGATCAAGCCTCAATTTTGCTGCTTGGTACCAGAGCGACGTGAAGAAATTACAACTGAGGGTGGGCTTGACGTTGTTGGGCAACAAGCATTAGTCGCAAGAGCTGTCAAACAATTAAGAGAAGCAGGTATCACTGTTTCTTTGTTCATTGATGCTAATGATCATCAGATTGATTCGGCAGTGAAAATTGGTGCTCCATTTATTGAAATTCATACCGGTGCTTACGCTAACGCTAAGAGTGAGTTAAAGCAACAAGAAGAGTTTAAACGTATCAAGCAAGCTGTAACCTATGCAACTGAAAAAAATATTAAGGTAAATGCTGGTCATGGCTTAACTTATCATAATGTCCTTCATATTGCCAAATTGCCTAATATATATGAACTTAATATTGGCCATTCGATTATTGGGCGAGCACTTTTTAGTGGCATAGCGACAGCAGTGAGTGATATGAAGAAAATTCTTCGTGAGGCGCGTTGTTAATGGCAATTATTGGATTAGGTACCGATTTAGTTGAAATCATACGTATTGAGCAGATAATCAAGCGTTTAGAGGAGCGTCTGGCAAATCGTATATTATCAGTTCAAGAGTGGCGACAGTATCAAAATCATTCTCAGCCAGTCCATTTTTTGGCTAAACGTTTTGCGGTCAAAGAAGCAGCGGCAAAAGCTTTAGGAACAGGAATTCGAAATGGGTTAGCTATTAATCAATTTGAAGTTTTTAATGATGAATTAGGTAAACCAGGACTTAATTTATTAGGAGAAGCAAAAATATTAGGTGATTCATTGGGTGTGCAATATATCCATGTATCATTATCTGATGAACAAAATTATGCGTGTGCTACTGTGATTATGGAAAGTTAAATTTTATCGGCATTATGTAATAAGATAAATTTATCCCATAATTGTTTTTTTGTTTCAGGATTATTTGGATCTTTAAGAATTGTATTCTTTATTGGACAAACGGATTGACAAGTTGGCTTATCATAGTGGCCAATGCATTCAGTGCAAAGGTTGGGATTAATTTGATAAAATTCTTCTCCCATTGAAATGGCTTCATTAGGACATTCCGGTTCACACATATCACAGTTTATACAGCTATGAGTAATTAATAATGACATTTTAAGCTTTATTTAAAATATTTTTTATCATTAAGTTAGTAAAAATTGTATTTATTATAGGTTATAATGCAATCTAGAATATACGTAATATATTTTATACCTTAAATAGAAAATTATCACGCTAAAACTATAATAAAATCTTATTTGCTATTGTTATCGCTATAGCAGTGATTATTCTATACATGGAACCATACATACTGATATTGATATATTGAGATTAAGGTGCATAAGATCTCTCCTCATGGTGTTGAGATATTAGCATCTGCAACGGAATATGCTTCAACAACTCATTGCTAGCACACCACTCATTAATCTTAAGCATATAAAAAAGCAGCTAGAGTTATTACTACTATATTTTTAAGTGATGCGCACTATTTTTATTTTTTTGCAAATGGCATATACGGTTATCTCAGACAAGATGATTTCCTTTACCTGCTCACTATCATTATCGGCATCACTGAGCATAAAGAGGTAAGGAGGAGATAGTTGCGCTTGAAGATATTTATCAAGAATTAGAAGCAAACTTGGCCTAATTTCTCAATGGCTTACGTGTGTGTAGCTTAAGTATATCCATCAGGTCTACTATAAGGAGATGGTGTCATTGATGCTTTGTTGGTAAGGTTTTTAGTTAAGTATCATGTTATTTTTGTAATTGAATTTTGTAATATTTCTCCTTGTGAGAGCATCATAAGTTATAATGATAAAGATCATTTTTATTATCTCAGTATCAATGCTGAATCAATGCTTATGATAATTTTTAGATAGATTTTGTAATTATAGTTGCATGTAAAATTGTAGCAGACAATGATTTTATTTTATAAATTAGCCTTGATAAGGAGGTTATATGTATATGCCTAATACAAGAAGTATCGCTATAATCAAAATTAAAAATATCTTTTTTCTAATAATGTTTAAATTAATTAGTGATAGTATTGATTAACCAATAACCTGATTTAAAATTATTAAAAATTTATCATGCTGTTTTTCGTGTAATACAACATCAATCTATAATAATCACTGCTGAGTATCTGTTAGCCAAAGAGTATACTGAATCATTTTTTTAAATCATGACATATCTATCGCGCGAATCTAACATGCAAAAGTTTAATACCAAAACATTTCAGGGATTGATCCTAGCATTACAGGATTACTGGGCGCGTCAAGGATGTATAATTGTTCAACCATTGGATATGGAAATTGGTGCAGGGACGTCACATCCGATGACTTGCTTGCGTGCAGTAGGCCCGGAGCCAATCGCTGCCGCTTATGTGCAACCATCTCGGCGGCCAACTGATGGGCGTTATGGTGAAAATCCTAATCGTCTTCAGCATTATTATCAATTTCAAGTTGTTATTAAACCATCCCCGGATAATATCCAAGAGTTATATCTTGGATCATTAAAAGTATTGGGATTGGATTTCACTATTCATGATATTCGTTTTGTTGAAGATAACTGGGAAAATCTAACTTTAGGGGCCTGGGGACTTGGTTGGGAAGTTTGGGTAAATGGGATGGAAGTCACCCAGTTTACTTATTTTCAGCAAGTAGGTGGTTTGGAGTGTAAACCTGTTACCGGTGAAATCACTTACGGCCTTGAGCGCTTAGCTATGTATATTCAAGCTGTTGACAGTGTGTATGATCTAATCTGGTCTGATGGCCCTTTAGGAAAAATAACCTACGGTAATATTTATCATCAAAATGAAGTTGAGCAATCAGCTTATAATTTTGAATATGCTAATGTTGATTTCCTATTCAAATGTTTTGAAGAATATAAAAAAGAAGCAGAATATTTATTATCATTAGAAACACCACTTCCATTACCTGCTTATGAGCGTATTTTAAAAGCTATCCATACGTTTAATTTATTAGATGCACGTAAAGCGATTTCAATTACTGAGCGGCAACGTTATATTTTACGTATTCGTACCTTAACCAAAGGGGTTGCAGTAGCTTATTATGCTGCTCGTAAAGCATTAGGTTTTCCAATTTGTAAAAATAAAAACTAAGAGGATGTCATTAATATGCAACAGACTTTTCTTGTGGAAATTGGCACAGAAGAGTTACCGCCAAAGACTCTTCGTTTATTAGCTGGATCATTTGCGAAAAATTTTAAACATCAATTAGAACATGTAGAACTGCAGTATGGTGAAATATTTTGGTATGCTTCTCCACGTCGTTTAGCATTAAAAGTAACAGATTTAGCCACATATCAAGCTGATCGTGATGTTGAGAAGCGTGGTCCAGCAATTAATCAAGCTTTTAATGCTATAGGTAAACCCACCAAGGTCGCTCAAGCTTGGGCTCGTGGCTGTGGTATCACCGTGGAGCAGGCAGAACGTTTGGTCACAAATAAGGGTGCATGGTTATTTTATCGAGCAACTACTAAAGGCCAAGCAGCAAAAGACTTGCTTGTTGATATGGTAGAGAATGCACTGAATCAGTTACCGACTAAAAAATTGATCCGCTGGGGAGACAAGGCAATACAGTTTGTCAGGCCTGTTCATACTTTAATCATGTTATTGGGTGATCAACTTGTGGAAGGTGAAGTATTGGGTGTTCAGAGCAGTCGCGTGATCCGTGGTCATAGATTTATGGGAGAAGCTGAACTAACTATTGATTCAGCAGAACAATACCCTACGATCTTACGTGAACGTGCTAAAGTTATTGCTGATTATGAAGAACGTAAAGCCTTAATCAAGCATAATGCAAATAAGCTAGCCAATCAATTGGGCGGTATTATTGAATTGTCTGATAGTTTACTAGAAGAAGTAACATCATTAGTTGAATGGCCAGTGGTATTAACTGCAAAATTTGAGAATAAGTTTTTGTCAGTACCAGCGGAAGCTTTAGTTCATACTATGAAAAACGATCAAAAATACTTTCCAGTTTATGATCAGTCTGGGAATTTGATGGCTAATTTTATTTTTGTAGCCAATATTGAATCTTCTGAACCACAGCAAATTATTGCTGGTAATGAAAAGGTAATCCGTCCACGTTTAGCAGATGCTGAATTTTTCTTTAAAATGGATTGTAAGAAGCGTTTAGAAGAATATTTACCACAACTGGAAACAGTTTTATTCCAAAAACATCTTGGTACATTGCGTGATAAAAGCGATCGTTTAGAAGTTTTAGCCGGCCTGATTGCAGCTAAAATTGGTGCAGATGTTAATCATGCTACTCGTGCTGCTCTGTTATCGAAATGTGATTTGATGACCAATATGGTATTTGAATTTGCTGAGACAAAAGCTGTTATGGGGATGTATTACGCTCGGAGGGATGGTGAAGCGGAAGATGTAGCTATGGCAATTAAAGAGCACTATCAACCTCGTTTTGCTGCTGACAAATTGCCATCTAATCATGTTGCTGTTTCATTAGCACTAGCAGATAAAATGGATAATCTTGTAGGTATTTTTGGTATTGGCCAACCACCTAAGGGTGATAAAGATCCATTTGCCTTACGTCGTGCTGCGCTTGGTGTATTGCGTATTATTATTGAAAAAGATTACGATCTGGATTTATTAGCATTAACGCAGCAGGCCTCTCAGTTGTATAATAATAAGTTAACCAATAAAAATGTTGTCGATGATGTTGTTAAGTTTATGCTAGGACGTTTTCCTGCCTGGTATCAAGAGAAAGGGTATCGCATAGATACTATTCAAGCTGTTTTAGCTCGCCGCCCAACTAAACCAGCAGATTTTGATGCCCGTATAAAAGCCCTTACCTATTTTCAGAGTTTAGCAGAAGCAGAATCATTGACTGTGGCTAATAAACGGGTTGCTAATATTTTGAATAAGTCAAATGAAAAACTGAATGACCATGTTGCCACGACAGTATTAAAAGCACCAGAAGAAGTTACCTTAGCAACTCATCTGCTTGGTTTACAAGATAAACTGATACCATTATTTGCTGACGGTCAATATCAGATTGCATTAATTCAATTGGCATCACTGCGTGATGTTATAGATGCTTTCTTTGATAATGTAATGGTTATGGATGCCGATCAAATAGTAAGGATCAATCGTTTGACCTTACTAAGTCAATTGCGTGATTTATTTTTACAGGTAGCAGATATCTCTTTATTACAATAACTTATTCACAGAATAAAAATTCTTTGAATTAATTTTCAAGAGATTTTTATTTACACTTAGTCTCTTTATTTCTGCTAAAAAATAAGACAGTTGCATTATTAATGCAAAGAGTTATGCTCATTTCTGATGTATTGTGTTTTGTAGATAGTAGCTTAATCTGCTGATTAATTTCATAAATTATTTCAACATTATAGAGATGATATGCAATGAAAAAGTTTACCATACAGATATCCGCGAAAGCAGATATTACCTATGACCTCTTGCATGAACTCATACCGTAATGGTGCCAAACAACTGATAACTACCGTAGTAGTAGAGGCTAAGCTCGAAGAGCTCATGACAGAAACATGTTAAAAACTCTGCTCTTATTGACATGCGTTCATGCTAACCTTTCAGTATGTGTCCCATAATGGTTATTTTTCACGCGAACTTATATATACTGGTATTGGCGATGTTGAGTTAAAGTAGCTAAGGTAATTTGTGGGGAGAGCGTGTCGCACATCCAACGAATATGCTTCGATAGCTCATTGCTGCAGCCTTATCTAAGGGCTGCAAAAAACGTTAAGGAGGTTGCTGCCATGGCTGTACATGTAATTGTTAGAAAAGCTGCTGTATGATAAGTTAGGCTATACATTACACTATGATGCTTTATAAATCTGTTTTATATCTTTAAATTAAACGTTGTTTATCACCAAACTTAACTTGGTAAAAATCCAACTTAGCTACTTCTAACTTTTCTGAACAGATGGGCGCAGTTTAAATTCCATTGAAATGGTTGTTTTTCTTAAACTATAGTTCTTAGCGCCTCCTCTTCGTGACATGTTTGTCGCAAAAGCGGATTAATAGTATTCCTGATTCTTATTAACACCTCCATGCGATGACGTGATGTCGTTAGAATTCCAGAAATTCTTCTTGATCTTTCTCCAGTTTTTCATAGCTTAAGGATGCTGTTGAAAAACTTTGCTAATAAAATATTAATGGCTTTAAGCGGCATCACTATTTTTTCTGGTGGTTAGACTACTACAGCTGGCAGGTCTTAGTCTTAATTTTCAGTTTGTATACTTGTTTTGAGGAGTTAAGTCAGTACATTAGCTGTTTTTTGTGCCCAACAGTGTTGCTGCTGTGTGTTTTGAAATATTTTTGGCATTGCATTCAAAAAACAAATAAAAACCGTCTTAGTCTTACCTAGGAAGACTCTGTGGCTTGTGGATACGGTTAATAGCACACTCTTCGTGTGCCCACCAACTTATAGCCCATTAAGAAATTTGTGATAAGTTAGCTTCTAACTCTCGATAAGCATATTATAGCACGACTAGTTTCTTATGTGCATGCTAGTTCAGTGACGCAACAATAATGGCAGCAGGTAAATGTGATCATCTTGCCAATGAGAGTGCTGTATATAGCATCAACCAAGAAATGAACTTAACATATATCGCTTAAATCACGCAAGTAGCATTACCTGTGCTCTTTAAGCAATTACTTTTTAACTTTTCTGAAAGTATACGTATTAGCAGAAAGAAATCATATGCTTTTTCATCTATGTTTTGGTAAAGGTTATTGGTAGGAATCCATTATACTATATGAAGGATTTTCGCTGCAGTATTTACAATGAAAAAGTAACAGTCATGGAGATCAAAGAAACTATTTTTTTACTCAATGCCAACATAAATTTGCATCTTATTAGTTAGCTAGGCGATAATCCTGTCGGATTATGTCAATTCATGCATTGAAGCAACTTATTTTATCATGTAAGTGTTTTCACACTAAAGATATTATCAGTTAGGTGAAATTCATTATGGTTATGGTTACAGATATATTATTGTAAAATTCACGATTGCAGGAAATTATTTAATAATCTTACTGGGAGTCATCTGGTAAAACTGCATCACAAGGATAAATGATTTAGTTATCTGCAATGTCTTGAATAGCTTTACTATACTGTAGTTAGCAAAACAAACAGTTATTGATTTGAAAATAGGATTAGATGTCCTTCATCTCCTGAATGTTCCGTTCCTGCCACCGTTTTTTCTGCTAAAGTCGTAAGTTAAAAGCTTATAGTTTAGATGTCGTCATAGCTACTAAAGACTGGTTAGCACATCAGCTTCAAATTTTATCTAACTGTGACACTGGCACAATACATTACTTTCAGTATCCTTCATCTTTTTTTGCTTTTTTCAACAATAAAACTATTCGCTAGTCAAGGCTCTGTTTTACGTTACCTCTCCAGCTCGCTATTCTATTTGGCGCTTAAATATAAAAATAGGGCATTAAAATTGGTATCTTTTATGCCTTTCATACTTATTGTCTACAACTCAATCAATATCCGTATCTTTATATTTCTATCATTTGTGAGCTCTGGATATTAAACATTATATATTGTAGGGGCTGCTACTTTAAAAAATGGTTAAAGAAATCTGCTAGACGCTGTTATCTAGCTGCTGTATTACAGCTATGATCTGATAAATACCAGACTCTTTTTTTGATATTAGCCATATCCAAGCCAGGAAGTATTAGTATTACCTGAAAGCACAGCACATGAACGTTACTGGAAAGCGCACTTTCCTAAAAAGATAAAAATGGCTGGAGGTATAGTGTGAAATATCTCTGTAGCTATACTACTTTAAATTTCAATAGCTGTATTTTGTATCAAAACTTTTGCATTACCGAATGTATAGAAGGTTATAACATCATTTTATGACCAATTAACTAAATTGGCACAGTTAGCTACAGCATACCATGACCGAAGGAAGAGATGATCGGAGCTATATTATCTATATTCCGTCGAAGAATGTTAAGATGGGCATTATATGCTATGGTTTCTTTCTTGAATCCTAAACTAGCTACACTATTACTGAAGGTATAATGCGCTGGAGATAATGGCTCAAAAAAACCTGAAAAACTGTGGTTAGGTGTTCTGATGAAGGGATAGCTACCGCACTGATCTCTGTACAAATGACATTATATGTGGAGACAGGCTATTTTTTATTGGCACTTAGCTTTCCAAACAGGCAATGGAATTGTTGTAAAAAAGAATGAATAAAATAAAAATAAGGGTTATTAAGAGCTAATAGTAGGATTAATATATCTAAAATTAGTGCATTGGCTTAAATTAAAGAATATAGACTACGATAAAATTCTTACTTAAGAATAGATCTTAAATGAATAGACTTTAAAAGCGATTCTATCTCCTTATTAACAATAATGGATACTTTTTGCCATTCACTTAAAAAGTAATTTAATTTTCTAATCATGAACCTATTAATGGATTTTAATTGCTTGATCATGCTGGTAACCAACCTGCAATTTAAGGATGAAGAACAAAATTCATAAACTATCAGAGCAAACCTTGGCCGTGTTATATCCAAGATTTACCAATAACTCTGAAATATACTCAGCTATCCTTTTAATCAGCTAATATAAGTCTTTATATTTTGCATGTGGAATTTTTTATCAATAACTCTTTGATTATCTAGCCTTATCAGGTTATATTGGCTAATTTATGCTTGTTTATACAGATTTTGTACTATTTAGATCCCATTTGAGTAAGTGATGGGCTTTTTATCGATGATCGGATAAAAAAATAGCAACACAGTCTGCATTAAATTCTTAAAGAATCTTATTGTTCAGATAAGTTACTGTTGATCTCTGGAGATGAAGATCACACGATTTATTCTTTTTTAGCTCCTTCTCTCATGCGGTTTTTAGCTTTCCTGTGTGGAAAATAAAGCTTATCTTTAAATGGTTCATGGAAATATTTCGTCAATTTTAACAATACTTCTTAGTGCATTTATGTTAGCTGTCTTCGCTGAAGTAATGAAGTAGTGATGACATCTAAATGCCATTTTTAAATCAATGCCTGTTTGTTTCGTTATGACTCAAGTAAAGTCAGAGTTATTCAATATACATAGCAGATAAATAAACTATTTATACTTAAAAATGTACTTTTTCCAGATGACCTTTAGTAAGATTATTAAATGTTTTCATGCAATTAGGAATTTTGCAATGGTAGCTATTATAGGATAAGATGCTCACTATGAGAATATTGGCATGATAAAGTAGAATTAGTTGCTTCAATACATAAATTGATATTTTTCGACAGATTGTAGCGAGCTATAACTAATGAAATTCAGATTTATTTTGGCAGGAACTTAATAAAGAGTATCTTTGATCGTTATTACTGGTTGCTTTTTTATAGTAAGGGTATATCGAAAATCATTTATACAATATAATGGATTTATACCAAACAACAAGCTTTGTCAAACATGGACATATATAAACCATTAAATCTAAGCTGTAAATATAATTACATGAAAATTGCATTTTGTTTAAATAAATATTTCCCTTTTGGTGGACTACAAAGAGACTTTATCCAAATTCTATCTGCTTGCCAAAAATATGGGCATAGAATATCTGTTTACACAATGGCATGGGATGGTAAAATACCTACTAATATTAACGTTATTATAATCCCAGTTAAATCATATACAAATCATGGGCGTAATGAAGAATTTTATCATCATGTAAAAACATATTTAACACAACATCTTCCTGATGTTATTGTTGGTTTTAATAAGATGCCAGGATTAGATATTTATTATGCAGCAGATATTTGTTATGCAGAAAAAGAAAAAGGTTTTTTTTATAAACTGACCAAACGATATAAACATTATATCGCTTATGAAAAATCTGTTTTTGATACAAATAGTCACACTAAATTATTAATGCTTACCCAACATCAAATTAATAATTTTAAAAAACATTACAAAACGCCTGATTCACGTTTTTATCTGCTGCCTCCTGGTATTGACCATGCTAGGAAATATGACCGGCAAATTATTGACGCAAAACCGATTTATCGTAAAAAAAATGCTATTGATAAAGATCAATTTCTTTTATTACAAATCGGTTCAGATTTTAAACGTAAAGGCGTAGATAGAACACTTAAATCAATAGCTTCCTTGCCTGATAAATTAAAAATTAAGACAATGTTAATGGTAGTAGGACAAGACTCATCTACTTCCTATCAACGATTAGCAAAAAAATTAGGTATAGATAAACAAGTTTTATTTTTTTATGGACGTAATGATATAGCTGAATTGATGGCTGCTGCTGACATATTAATCCATCCAGCCTATCAAGAAGCTGCCGGCATAGTATTAATAGAGGCTATTGCAGCTGGTTTACCTGTAATTACAACAGAAAATTGTGGTTATGCAGCTTATATCAAACATGCAAATTGTGGTATCATAATAAATGAGCCTTATAAACAAAAAAATCTTAATAATGCTTTGCGAACAAGTTTAACTAATAAATCCCTATTAAATCAATGGTTTAAATCTGCATGCAGCTTTGCTGATGCTCAAGATTTATATAGTTTGCCTGAAAAAGCTGCAGATATTATTTTGGGATGCCACCAAAATGCTTCAATTTAAACAACTTTTTAAAATTTTTGGAAAAAGCAAAAATCTTTTTATAGAAATAGAAAAATTAAAAGCTAAAATTTTTGTTAATTTGTAGATATGTAAAACATTATGTTTTGAGCTTTTTATGCTTAAAGCAAAAATTATTTTTTTTAAATTTATTATGATGCTACGTTAAAAGAAATTCTAAAAAACATATTTTTTTACAATTACCAGTATTAGTACCTGTGTGGATAGTGAATGGAAAGCAATTCATTGTCTAGTTTAGAGGTATATATGTATTGATACCATGCAAAGTAAAGCTTTCGCTCAAAAAGAAATTAAGTTTTTTCGCCGTAAGTCTTTCATTATTACCGAAGCTGTTAATCAGATCATTAGTTTATAAGAGTACTCAGCAAATTGAAAAAATTTAGACCAAAATTTTGGTGCTAAAAAATATTAATTTATCGAATGTCTGAAATAGTGCGTAAAATTTATGCGTGTGATCTCAACCATCACAATTGTTATATTTGCTATTTGACTGCGATAAAAAATCAATGATTTGATTGGATTATCTTTTTATTGCTGAATATTGGTTTAAGTTACCAAAATATTTTCATTTTATGCAAATCTATTTTTATAATGATTTCAAAAATAGTCTAAATAATAAAAAAAATTGTATCGAATGCTAATATTAAAATAGAAAGAATAAAAGAAAGAACTGTTATGAGTGATTATAAACTCTAATTGTTTTCTTTAATATAAAAATTTTAAGAAATTGATACAATAATATGTATTTCTAGAATCTAGAAATACTATTGGGTGAGCTGCAGCGTAAGCCACACTATGATTAGTGGATGTTCATAATATAACTATTTTTTTATACTTCTTCGATATGTTAATTTTTTAGGAATTCATGCAGATAATAGCTAGGAAGAAATTTTCTATAAAGCGTAAACCAGGTAAATCAAGAAGACAACACGACACTTCACAGGTGTTGAGCTGTCTTTTTATCCAAAGCGCTTTAGATCTTTCACTCATGAAATTAATTATAACAGATCAACTAAATCTTTTATGATATAAAAAAAGAAGTCATACAGAGCAATATGCGTAAGACTTCCACTCCAAAATTTTTCTCTATATGCAAATATTATTTCCATTTAGTCACGATTATTCTGGCTTTGAGCAACGCGAAAGCTCAACAAAAGTCATGGACTGTGGATATAAAACCGAATTGAGGTGGTTAATGTTTTAAAAATATGGGTCATGTTGAATTTATCACCTATAAGAAACTATGTGATAATCATTATCTACTTCGCCCTTGGGATAAATATAAAAATAAATGATCAGATAGAGCTGACGAATGCGTATGGAATTAAGATTTTTATTTTCTCTAACAAGATTACACAAAGGCTAATTTGGCAAAATGTATAAATATAGATTTACTAAACTAAGCTGCTTTTCAGTTGTAAAGGTGTGTATGATTTCTAAAATAAATTTATTGAAAAAGACGCTAAAAATATCAATTCGTAGGTCGCCTGTCTCTTGAGCAAATGTTTGCTTATTGACAACTTTGGCCATGTTAGATGTAGGACACACACCAATGGCCCAAGTTTTTTGTTCCACTTCTGAAGCAGATCCAACACCATCTATTTTTCTGCTAAAACTGTAAGTTAAAACCATGAAAGCTCATGCAGCGCAAAAGAACGAATTTCAGTATTAATCACACCATAGATCGACATGGTGATGTTGAGAGATGAATTCTTGAAGAATTTTTAATACAGAGTGTGTTAGATGTTTTTTGAGCCGATCATCTATAAAAGAGCCAATATTTTTCTAAGGTAAGAGCTATAAATGTTAAAAACATTTGTCAGGTAGGATGCAATTAATTACCATATTACTAATATTAATATGGTTCGATAATTCAGAGAGTTATTGATAATGATTGCAACATATTAAAATATGAGAAATTATATCACCTGATTAAAAGAATGCCTGAGCAGAGTCTCTATGATGTATTGTCGTTTTATTTACAGAATTACCTAGCTTGGAAAAGATTGTTTAAAACTACAACAATTGAAATACAGAGCTGGGTACAAATTACTTTGCTAGAAAAGCAATAAACCTATGCCAACCTGGCCATAGGTTATCAATAATAAATATGAAGAAGAGTTTATTGAGCTTATACTACGTACTATTGAAATATATACTACATTAGTTTGTTGCTGCCGATAATATTTGGTTAATAATGATCCAACTAAAAGAAATTACTTTTACTAAAAAAGTCAGGAAAACTGATATTAAATTAGGTAATGATTAACATATTCCAGATTTCCCGATCACACGTCGCTATTTGAAAGCCTTTAAAGAGGCGTCATGATTAAGTTATTCGGTTGATAACGTTTTAATAAACCAAAAGCCGAATAGAATTTATATTCTATTACATTAGATGTTGTTATTACTACGACGACGTAATCCATGGTTATTATTATGTCCTTCATTAGAACAACGGAATTGTTCACGCTTATTACGATGTTCATTACTAAAACAGCGTCCTCGTAATTCAACACCGTTACGATGTCTACCATTACTGCGACGTTCAAACGATTGTGCTTCACCTAGCAATTGCATTTGCATTGGCTTATTTAAAATACGGGTACGTATCAAGTTGTCAAGTAATTCATTTGGCATACCTTTTGGTAACTCTATCGTTGAATGCGAGCCATACAACTTAATATTACCAATATAACGACTACTAATATCAGCTTCGTTAGCAATTGCTCCGACAATGTGGCGAACTTCTACTCCATCATCACGACCAACTTCAATACGGTACAGTTCCATATCATCGATATCACGACGCTCGCGATGCGGATTACGCTCACGCTCATAAGTACAATTACTGCGACGACGCTCATCACGTGAATTAAACTCACGTTTTTCACGACGAATAGGATCAGCTGGTAATATTAGCGGTCGATCACCTTGCGCCATTTTTAATAGTGCTGAAGCTAAGGTTTCCATATCAAGCTCATCATCAGTAACTAATTTAGTCAATAATGAACGATATTTTTCTAAATCTCTGCTTTCTAATTGCTTTTGAATATTTTTAGCAAATTTAGCTTGGCGACGTTCACTTAGAAGCGAAGAACTGGGTAACTCAACTTCGGCAATTAGCTGTTTGATGGTACGTTCAATATTGCGTAATAGTCGACGTTCATGGTTATCAACAAACAAAAGAGCACGTCCAGCTCGGCCTGCCCGACCAGTACGACCAATTCGATGCACATAAGATTCTGCATCCATCGGTATGTCATAGTTGACAACTAAACTAATACGTTCAATATCTAAACCACGTGCTGCAACATCAGTGGCAATTAATATATCAAGGCGCCCATCTTTTAAACGCTCTAATGTTTTCTCACGTAGAGCTTGGTTCATGTCGCCATTTAGAGCTGAGCTGTTATAGCCACTACGTTCAAGCGCTTCAGCAACCTCTAATGTGGCATTTTTGGTGCGTACAAAAATAATTGCCGCATTAAAATCCTCAGCTTCTAAAAAACGAACTAATGCCTCATTTTTACGCATGCCATAGACAGACCAATAATTTTGGGTAATATCTGGACGTGTCATCATACTAGATTGAATCCTGATCTCTTTTGGTGATTTCATAAAGCGACAGGTAATACGACGGATCGCTTCTGGCATTGTGGCAGAAAACAGTGCCGTTTGATGCTCCGTAGGGATCTGACTCATGATATTTTTAACGTCTTCAATGAATCCCATACGTAACATTTCATCAGCTTCATCAAGAACTAACCCGCGTAAATGGGATAAAATTAACCTTCCTGCTTTCAAGTGATCTAATAATCGACCAGGTGTTCCTACTACAATTTGCGGACCTTGCCTTAGTGCCTGTAACTGCGAATCGTAACGCTGCCCACCATAGAGTGCAACCACATTTATTGAACTCATATATTTGGAAAATTCACCTATGGCTTCAGCAACTTGTGCAGCTAACTCGCGCGTTGGTGCTAACACTAAGATTTGAGTGGCTTTTAATGTGATATCTATATTATGTAATAGCGGTAAACTAAAAGCAGCTGTTTTGCCACTACCTGTTTGTGCTATACCTAATACGTCACACCCATCTAATAAATATGGAATACATTGCTGTTGTATTGGCGATGGTTTTTCATAACCAAGGTCGTTTAGTGAAGAAAGAATTAGGTTTGATAAACCTAAATTAACAAAAGAGATTTGAGTCTCATTAATCATGCAAAAGTCCCTCATTCATTAGGGTGGCCAGTTTACATAACTTTGCAAAAAAAATTAGGTAATTTTTATTTGAAATATGAACTGGCTCAAATAAGTTTATTAAACGAACAATAAGCCATCATCATAATCTATGAAGATTTTAAAAACAGTGATAATATATCTTCATTGCTACTATTAGGCTGATTCTAAAGGTCTGCTTGTACCTGAGGAATAAAGCCAGTTCTAACAGAGCATAGAGGGGGTGGTCCCTTAAAAGCTATGTGCATGTTTCTAGTGGCTACTATATCGTCCCATGTCAGATTGAATAACACTATGCGCTATGATAGATCCCACGGAATTAGGTATTTTTTACCTAAATAGAAGTTGGTTTCACTAAGATAGTCAGCGAACGAAGTGTTATTTATTGAATTTTTTTTAGATAAACTATCAATGTTTTTGATTGATTTTAGCTAAATAGAATTCAACCCCTATTTATTCTAGGGCCCATCATTGCCATTTTTTTGCTTCGTTATAACTATATACCAAATTGATTTGTGTTATTTTTAGCTCTATTTTTCTTCCACTAAATAAAAATTAATAATCTACAGAAAGATCATTTGGATCTTGTCTAATAATATGTTAGACAAGATTATCCACATGGGCCCAATCAATATCTGCTGCCATAATAGAGTTCAAATACACTGATTCAGGCGCACGAAATTGTAAGTTGGATCAAGCTTAAAATAAAATCAACGGTGTCATTAAGAGCATTAAAATTGTATGGCTATATAAAATATATTCCAAAGAAACTAAAAATTTCAGGAATATCAGAACGTTATAAGCAGTGCTATGCTAAAATTATTAGCAGCTAACACTCTTATACCTTATACAAGGCTATCATACAACATATAGCGTTAATATAAAAGATATGCATATTTATTGCAGCGGACAATGACGTGCTCTACCAAGATTCTGTATTGTATACAAGAGAATATTACTTCTTGTTGTAATGGAATAGCAAAGATTTAACTTTTATGCCAGTTTTCACTGTTGCTACCGAGAAATAAAAACAATAGCAGCAGTAGAAAGCACAAGCTCAGAAAATAATTTATTTCACCTCTCATAAAGAGAGGATGCTAATAAATATATCCTGTGATCTCCTTAGAATTACCTGAGTCTCAGTTATTAAAACATAAGTTGGTGCTCTTTTTACATGACACCGAGCTTTTACGCCAAATTATTCTGCAGAAATTTGTATTTCTGTTTTAGTTGTTTTTTCTGTAGAAACCGCCTCCTTTATACTAAGGCGAATACGACCATGTCGATCAATTTCCAACACTTTAACTGATACTTCCTGGCCTAACTGTAAGTAATCAATAACTTTTTCAACACGTTTTTCTGCTATTTGAGAGATATGAACCAACCCTTCTTTGCCAGTACCTATGGCAACAAAAGCGCCAAAATTAACAATACGTGTAACTTTTCCATGATATATTCGACCAACTTCAGTTTTTGCAGTAATATCTTCAATGCGACGAATAGCTGATTCTGCTTTGGAACTATCGGTTGCAGCAATTTTTACGGTGCCATCATCATCAATTTCAATCATAGTACCAGTTTCTTCAGTCAATGCTCTAATAACAAATCCGCCTTTACCTATTACATCTTTGATCTTATCAGGATTGATGTGGATAGTATGAATGCGTGGCGCAAACTCAGAAATTTTTTTACGAGGAGTATTAATAGCCTCTTCCATAACACTTAAAATGTGTAAACGAGCCCCTTTTGCCTGGTTTAAGGCAACTCGCATAATTTCATGCGTAATCCCCTCAATCTTAATATCCATTTGTAGAGCACTAATACCTTCACGACTGCCAGCAACTTTAAAATCCATATCGCCTAAATGATCTTCATCTCCCAAGATATCGGAAAGCACAACAAAATCATCGTTTTCTTTTACTAATCCCATTGCAATACCTGCCACCGCTGCTTTAGTTGGAACACCGGCATCCATTAATGCTAGTGATGCCCCACATACGGAAGCCATAGAAGAAGAGCCGTTAGATTCAGTAATTTCAGATACTACACGTATAGTATATGGAAACTCTGCTTGGTTCGGCATCACCGCTAATACTCCACGCTTAGCTAAAAATCCATGGCCAATTTCACGACGTTTTGGCGAGCTAAGCAGCCCTGTTTCACCTACTGAATAAGGAGGGAAATTATAATGGAATAAAAAACGATCAGTATATGGGCCCATAAGCTCGTCAACAACTTGTGCATCACGTTCAGTACCAAGAGTTGTCGTGACTAACGCCTGAGTTTCTCCACGAGTAAATAATGCTGAACCATGAGTGCGAGGTAATATACCAGTACGGACATCAAGTGCACGTACCATATCTTTTTCTCGTCCATCAATCCTTGGTTCACCTTTTAATATACGAGTACGTACAATTTTTTTCTCTAAAGCCGAAAGAATTTCGTTTATTTTTGTAGAATCTAAAGATTCATTTTTTGCTAAAATGGCATTAGTTACATCTTCTTTAACAGCATTAACATTACTATAACGCTCTTTTTTTTCAGTAATACGGTAAGCATCACCTAACCGTTGTTCAGCTAATTCAGCGATACGCTTATGTAATTCTTGATTAATTGCTTCTGGCTGCCAATTCCATTTTTCTTTGCCAGTTTCGGCTGCCAAGTAATTAATATTCTCAATCACAATTTGTTGCTGTTCGTGACCAAAAATAACTGCACCAAGCATCTGCTCTTCTGTCAATAAATCAGCTTCAGAATCTACCATTAGCACCGCAGCAGACGTACCTGCGACAATTAAATTTAAGCGACTACTTTTTAATTCATCAACAGTAGGATTTAAAACATACTTGTTATCAATATAACCAACGCGAGCTGCACCAATTGGACCATTAAATGGAATACCCGATATAGTTAATGCAGAAGATGCGCCGATCATAGCAACAATATCTGGATTCACTTGTGGATTAATAGATACAACGGTAATAATAATTTGTATTTCATTAACAAATCCATCCGGAAACAATGGCCGAAGTGGCCGATCAATTAGCCTTGCAATCAGTGTTTCACTTTCAGCAGGACGACCTTCACGGCGAAAAAAACTACCAGGGATTCGACCTGCTGCATATGATCGTTCTTGATAGTTGACTGTCAGCGGAAAGAAAACCTGTCCTTCTTTCACTTTTTTTTGTCCTACAACAGTTATAAATACGGCTGTATCATCCATATTAACCATAACCGCAGCAGTTGCTTGACGCGCCATCATACCTGTTTCAATAGTGACTGTATGTTGCCCATATTGAAATTTACGAATAATAGGATTAAGCAAAATAATACCTTTTTAATAGCCATTTATTTATATAACAAGACCAATATTTCTTTTATTGCTACATCCTTACAACTAATGATAATACTGAATATTTTTACTTATATTGTGAATATCAGCATTCTCATTAGCCAAGCGAACTGGTTGTAGCTAATTAAAGAAATCTCACATTATTTAAGAATAAATTTATAAAAAGCAATTTGCTGAAATTATTTTTTAAATTTAAATCAATTCCAAATATTTTTATATTTCTAGCAAATGGGTAGACTGCTATTACTAGTACCACCTTTTTTTTAAATTAATTAGTCAGCGACGCAATCCTAATCGCTCAATAAGTGTGCTATAACGAGCAACATTCTTATATTTCAGATAATTCAATAGTCTACGACGCTGAGCAACCATACGTAACAGCCCTCGTCGGCTATGGTGATCTTTTTTATGCACTGCAAAGTGACCTTGCAAATGATTGATTTCCGCAGTTAAAAGAGCAACTTGAACTTCACCAGAACCAGTATCGTTTTTATCACGACCATAGCCTGCAATTATTTCCGTTTTTTCTTTAGTACTTAGAGACATAGAATTACTCCAAATGTTCTATTAAACATAAGAAAGGGCGATCTCTAATTCAGCCTTTCATAACAAAGGAAGATTCATTTTACGCTTCAATGCATCATAAAGCAAGATAATATCTAAATCTTATTAAATACTTTATTTCCATAAGTTAAACGACGAGGAGCTATCATATTTTGTTCATCGATTTCAGCAATACCAATAAATTTATGCATATCACCTTCTGTTACTCGAACTTTATTACCTTTAGAAATCCGATGATTAGCAACAACAACCGCTTGGCCTTGTTTAAAATAGGTTGCAACAATCGATGAAATATTAACTTCAGGAAAATGATTAACCGCTGTATCTATTGGTAATAATAAAGGGTCTAATTGTGCCTCTATGGAAGTTTTTCCCAATTCAACTTTCTTCTTAAGCATATATAATTGCCCTATTGTCACCATATGTTCAGTTGGATAACTAGCTATCTGTAAGCGCCTTAGATAAATCACATGAGCACCACAGCCCAACAATTCACCTAAATCATCAATAATAGTTCGTATGTAAGTTCCTTTAGAACAATGAATTGTTAATTCAAGTTCATTTTCTTGCCAGCGCTCAAATTGCAAATTATAAACAGTAATTGGCCGGCCTTCACGTTTAATAGTAATCCCCTGACGAGCGTATTTATAAAATGGCTTGCCTTGGTATTTAAGTGCTGAATACATAGACGGTATTTGGATTAAATTACCACAAAACTTATCTAATGCTTTATGAAGTTGCTGCTGAGTTATTTTGACCGGACATTGAGAAATCATTTTACCATGCGAATCTGAAGTATCAGTACGCTGTCCTAAACGAGCAATAACACGATAGGATTTATCCGAATCAAGTAAAAATTGTGAAAATTTCGTTGCTTCACCAAAACAAATAGGCAACATACCTGTTGCCAAAGGATCCAGTGTTCCTGTGTGACCGGCTTTTTTAGCATTAAATAAGCGACGTACTTTTTGCAATGCATCATTAGATGAAAGTTCTGCCGGTTTATCTAATAAGAATACCCCATGAACTTCACGACTACGCCTCATTAGTTCCTCTTTTTATCATTTTTTGCCTTATGACGGCGCTTTGCATCATCACTGATAACCTTGCTAACTAAATTAGATATACGCATACCTTCCACTAAAGAGCTATCATAAAAAAAAGTTAATTTAGGAACGATAGGTAACCGTATTGCTTTACTCAGCAAAGAACGAATATGTTTCGCCATATAGCCATTTAAAACTTGAATACTATTTTTAAGCATATTTGGTTCATGTTCTTTTTTGGACATACTTAAGAAAGTCACGAATACTTTAGCATAAGCTAGATCATCAGAAACTTCCACCCCTGAAACAGTAGCCATTTTAACACGTGGATCTTTAATTCCTTGATGAAGGATAATCGCAATCTCTTTTTGTATTTCCTTGGCAACACGCTGAGCACGATCGAATTCTCTTGCCATTATGATACCTCCTAACGTGGTAAAACTAAAATATAATGACTATTATATCAAGACTTATTTATTTTAGAAAAAATTTAATACTTATATCTATTTGATTTTATATCTTATCAATAATAACTATTAAATATTATTTCTAATATTAGAATTAATGCCATTGTAACAACTAATAACCCATATATTCTATTTAAATTAATTATCTATAACTATTTAGATAAAAGGCCATAACATCAGTTATAGCCTTTTAGTAATCATCAACAAAGCAGATGTTAATTATCAATAGAACGTTTTACTTCAATGATTTCAAATACTTCTATTATATCATTAACACGCACATCATTGTAATTCTTTACAGCAATACCACATTCCATGCCATTACGCACTTCGTTGAGATCATCTTTAAAGCGACGTAATGATTCCAATTCACCTTCATAAATAACCACATTATCCCGCAATACGCGGATAGGGTTATTACGTTTGATTGTACCTTCAACAACCATACAACCAGCAATGGCTCCAAACTTAAGTGATTTAAACACATCACGTACTTCTGCTAATCCCATAATTTGTTGTTTATATTCAGGCGACAACATACCACTCATCGCTTGTTTGATCTCATCGATAAGATTATAAATAACCGAGTAATAACGTAGATCTAAATTTTCACTTTCGACAACACGTCTTGCTACAGCATCTGCGCGGACATTAAAACCAATAATAATTGCATTAGAAGCATAAGCTAATGAAACATCTGTTTCTGTAATACCGCCAACACCAGAACCAATAATTTTTACTTTCACTTCATTAGTTGATAATTTTTTCAACGAATCAGTAATGGCTTCACAGCTACCTTGTACATCTGTTTTTAATACGATATTTAACTCAGAAATCTTACCATCTTCTATATTGGAAAACATATTTTCCAGTTTTAACTTCTTCTGGCGTGCTAATTTTACTTCTCTGAATTTACCTTGACGATAAAATGCAACCTCTCTCGCTTTTTTTTCATCACGTACAACTCTTGCTTCATCACCTGCTGAAGGTACATTTGATAAACCAAGAATTTCAAGCGGAATTGATGGACCAGCAGATTGAATCTCTTCACCTAATTCATTACGCATTGCACGAATGCGTCCATACTCAAAACCACACAGTACAATATCACCTTTATTAAGAGTGCCTTCCTGAACTAAAATCGTTGCAATCGATCCGCGACCTTTATCCAAATAAGATTCGATAACAATACCACTTGCCATCCCCGTACGAACCGCTTTCAGTTCTAATACTTCAGCTTGCAATAAGATTGCTTCTAATAATTCATCAATACCTGTCCCTTTTTTAGCAGATACATTGATGAATTGATTTTGACCGCCCCACTCTTCAGCTACAATACCATATTGCAACAGCTCATTTTTGATGCGATCAGGATCAGCTTCGTGTTTATCAATTTTATTAATTGCAACGACAACTGGAACATTAGCAGCTTTGGCATGCTGAATTGCTTCTATCGTCTGAGGCATCACACCATCATCTGCCGCAACTACCAAAACAACAATATCCGTTGCTTTAGCACCACGAGCCCGCATTGAAGTAAATGCGGCATGTCCTGGTGTATCTAAAAAGGTAATCATGCCTTTATCTGTTTCAACATGATAGGCACCTATGTGCTGCGTGATACCGCCAGCTTCACACGAAGCAACTTTAGTTGAACGAATATAGTCAAGTAATGAAGTTTTACCATGGTCAACATGCCCCATGATTGTAACTACTGGCGCTCTAGGTTCTGCAATTGCTTCGCCTCTATCACGATCATTTAAAATCGCTTCTTCAAGCTCATTTTCACGCCGCAAAATGACTTTATGTCCCATCTCTTCTGCTACAAGTTGTGCTGTTTCTTGATCAACTACGCGATTTATGGTTACCATCGCGCCCATTTTCATCATTGTCTTGATAACTTGAGATCCTTTGACTGCCATCTTATTCGCTAATTCAGCAACTGAGATGGTTTTGCCAATAACAACATCACGGTTAATAACCGCAACAGGTTTTGTAAAACTTTGTTGTAATGAACTGAGTTTCTTCTGCTTACCTTTTGTTTTATTTGGACGACGTCCAACAGATCGCTCTTCTTCGCGATCAGCTTTCTCAGAATGTTTATTACTTTTTTTCTGCCGAGTAGCTTTTCTCCTGCCTCGATTTCTGGTTCGACGACCTTCTTCTTGAGCATCATTTTCATCTTCTGCTTCACGAGCATGACGAGAAGTAGTGGTATGATAATCTACATTATCTTCCACTTCATCATCATTACTCCAGCTCTTGGAGTGTTCCTCTGCTATACGACGAGCTTCTTCAGCAACCCGTTGAGCTTCAGCTTCTATCTTACGTAGCATCTCTTCTTCAGCTTTACGTTTAAGCTCTGCTGCTTCAGCTTCTCGATACTGTTTTTCAGTATAAGCAGCCAAATCTTGATTAGATTTAGTTGTTTTTTGATTATTTTTACTTTGGTTGATTTTCTCTTTTTCAGGTGCTTTACGTTTTACTTTTTTTTCTGATTCATACTTCACTTGCTCTTCAGTTTTTGCTTTTTCTAAGGCATCTCTGTCAACATATGTGCGCTTTTTGCGAACTTCAATATTAATTGATTTACTTTTTCCGCCAGGACTCGGAATGCTTAGTGTGCTACGAGTTTTTCGCTGTACTATTAATTTGGCAGTTTGGTTACTTGTCGTCCCATCCTTACTATTTAAGTATGCAAGTAAAGTTTCTTTCTCATTTTGAGTAACAGCATCATTTTCAGTTTTTTTTATCCCGGCATAAGCAAACTGCTGTACCAAGCGTTCAACTGAAGTTTGAATTTCTGCTGCTAATGATTTTACAGTTTCATCTGCCATTCTATTCCTTCCTGCTACAAATTATTTTGAATTATTGCCAAACCAGCAAATATTGCGTGCTAACATAATAATTTCACCAGCCTGTTTTTCATTTAGCGCTTCTTCAATATCTCTTAGATCGTCTATCCCCTGCTCGGCAAGATCTTCCAATGTACAAATACCATGAGTAGCTAGGTTCATTGCTAAAACATTATTAATGCCTGGTAGATTTAATAGATCCTCACTTGGCTGATTATCACCCATACTCTCTTTTTTAGCTAATTCTAATGTTGTCAGCGCAGCTTTTGCTCTTTCACGCAAAACTTCAATTTTTGTCTTATCAAGACCTTCAATTTCTAATAGTTCGTTGATTGGCACATAAACTAATTCTTCTAATGTAGAAAAGCCTTCTTTAACAAGAGAAGTGGCGAATTCTTTATCAAGATCAAGATGCTTAATAAAAGAATTAATAGATGCATCAGCCTCTGCTTGATGTTTAGCTTCAAGTTCTTCCGTAGTCATGGCATTTAATTCCCATCTATCATTTCCACGATGTTTTTTTAACAACTGAGAAGCTAAGCGAACATTTTGTCCATTACGGCCAATTGCCTGAGCTAAATTACTATTTTCAACGGCAACATCCATAGTATATTTATCTTCATCAACTACAATAGAAGCAACATCAGCTGGTGCCATTGCATTAATCACAAATTGTGCAGGGTTATCATCCCACAGAACAATATCAATTCGTTCACCACCAAGTTCGCTTGATACTGCTTGCACCCTTGCGCCACGCATACCAACACACGCACCTACTGGATCAATACGTTTATCATTCGTTTTTACGGCAATTTTTGCCCTGGATCCTGGATCACGAGCAGCGGCTTTAATTTCAATAAATTCTTCACCAATTTCAGGCACTTCTATACGGAATAACTCCACTAACATTTCAGGACTGGAACGGCTAACAAACAGCTGAGCTCCACGCGATTCTGGACGTACATCATACAATAACCCACGCACACGGTCACCTGGTCGAAAGTTTTCACGTGGTAACATGTCTTCCTGTAAAATTACTGCTTCAGCATTATTACCTAAATCCAATATAATATTTTCACGATTGACTTTTTTTACAACCCCGGTAATAATTTCACCTTGCTGCTCGCGAAATTGCTCAACAACCATCGCTCTCTCAGCTTCACGTACCTTTTGAACAATAACCTGTTTTGCAGTTTGAGTGGTAATGCGGTCAAACGTAACAGACTCTATTTGATCCTCTACATAGTCGCCTAATTTAATTTTTGAATCTTCAAATTTTGCTGCATCTAAAGTAATTTCACGTGTTGGATGCGTAACTTCTTCAACCACCAACCAACGCCGAAATGTATCAAAATCTCCTATTTTACGATCAATGTTAACGCGAACATCAATTTCTTGTTCATATTTTTTCTTTGTAGCTGTCGCTAATGCTGTTTCAAGTGCCTCAAAGATTTTTTCGCGAGGAAGCGATTTTTCATTAGAAACCGCTTCTACAACAGCCAGAATTTCTTTATTCATCCTAGTTGCCTCATTAAACTTTATTAAAAATTGGTGGTACCAGGTTAGCTTTCTGGATGTTTTTTAGTCTAAACACTTCGTCCTTGCCATCCATAGTAACCGTAATCATTTTATCATTAACAGCTTTAATTATAGTTCGCCATTTACGACGATTCTGTATTGCTATCCTTAATATTAAATTCACTTCTTTAGCAATAAAGTGCTGGTACTGTGCAACAGTAAAGAGCGGACATTCAATTCCTGGTGAAGATATTTCCAGGTTATAGATCTCTGAAATCTGATCTTCAACATCCAGTATTGCACTAATTTTTTGGCTAACATCGGCACAATTATCAACAGTAATACCATTTTCATTATCAACATAAACGCGTAATTGAGAAACTCGTGCTCGAATAAATTCTAGGCCAAGAAATTCAAAACCTAGATCTTCTATAGGCACTGAAATCATTGATATTAATTTTTGCTCTAATGTGGACAAAACCCACCACCACCATCCCAAATATAAAAAAAGGGCTAAAAGCCCAACAATTCTGTTTTAAATAATAAGAAACCCCGAAAAACCGGGGCTTTATGAAGTACTAGATCTACTCTCTATACACTGCCAAGATGGTTATCTACTTTGACTCAGCTTTCTTACAAAGAAAGATAATCAAATAAGACCCATTAACCACTTCATATACTAAGAAGTGGTTGCGGGAGCCGGATTTGAACCGACGACCTTCGGGTTATGAGCCCGATGAGCTACCAAGCTGCTCCATCCCGCGTTCGGAAATTTTGTAAATTTTACTCTTATAAAATGCAAAATGCAAGTTATCTTTTAAAATGGTGCCGAGAACGGGACTTGAACCCGTACGCCAATTTAATAGGCACTACCACCTCAAGGTAGCGTGTATACCAATTTCACCATCTCGGCAGACCCCAGGGTTTATTATACAGCAATTTTTTAATAAAACCGCATCCACTGCACACTACACAAACTGTTGTTTAATTAATTAGGGATATCACTTGTTTGTGGTGCTACTACAGGTTTTTTAGGAATTTCTCCTGGCTTTTGAACTTTAACATGTTCATCAATATTTTCCCATTTGCTTCCAGTTACACTTTTATTAGCGCTTAAATTGCCTAAAATTAAACTAATAGCAAAGAATAATGTTGCAAATATAGCCGTCATCCGTGTCATAAAATTACCTGATCCTGATGAACCAAATAATGTTGAAGAAGCTCCTGCATTTAATGAAGCTCCCATATCAGCACCTTTCCCTTGCTGTAGCATGATCATGGCAATCAGCATAATTGAGATTAATAAAAAGACAACTAAAAGGATTATATACATAGCTAACTACCTATTTGATAACAAAGTTTGTAAAAACTTATTTAGTGCGTGTTGAATTTACTCAGCAAGTCATTAGTTTAAAAAGTTATTATTGAATCATAATTAAACCTTAGCTGATAAGCAAAAGATTATTTTTTATGATTGTGCTTTTCGCAGAAAAAATAATAGAAAGTTATTTTTTAAAGGAAGGCAATTAGTAAAAAATATGATCTATTTTACTTGCTTGACTACCTCAGAAATGCGATTAGCCATTGCTCTAACTTGATTTTCATTCTTGCCTTCCACCATGACGCGAATTAAAGGCTCAGTACCTGATTTACGCAATAAAACCCGTCCTCTACCTGCTAGTTCATTTTCTACTTGGTTTACAATATTTAAAACATTTTCTGTAGTCAATGGATTATGGTCACCGGAAAAATTCACATTTACCAATACCTGAGGGATTAACTTAAGCTCACTGCAGAGATCATAAAGGCTCATATTATTACGGATCATTGCACTTAGAACTTGTAAACCAGCAATAATACCATCGCCTGTTGTAGTCTTATTTAACAAAATAATGTGCCCTGAATTTTCAGCACCAAATAGCCATCCTTGTTCTTGTAATTTTTCAAGAACATAACGATCGCCAACTTTTGCTCGGATAAAAGGTATATCCAACTGTTGTAGGGCTAATGCTAAGCCCATATTACTCATTAATGTTCCAACAACACCACCGTGCAATTGACCTTCTAGAAGTGCATCACGTGCAATAATATAAATAATTTGATCGCCATCTATTCTATTACCCAGATGATCAACCATTATTACCCGATCACCATCACCATCAAAAGCAAGACCAATATCTGCTTTTTCTTTTACTACATGTTTTTGCAGCAGCATAACGTCAGTTGCCCCACAGCCCTGATTAATATTTAGTCCATTTGGTTCACAGCCAATTGCAATGACTTCAGCACCAAGCTCAGTTAAAACATTCGGTGCAATATGATATGTTGCGCCATTAGCACAATCTAAAACTATTTTTAATCCACTTAAACTTTGGTCACTTGGAAATGTCCCTTTGCAATACTCTATATAACGCCAAGCAGCATCAACAATACGACTAGCTCTTCCTAATTCGGCAGACTTAACACAAGTAAGTAGTTTCTCCATCTCAGCTTCTATTGCTTCTTCTACGTTATCAGGTAACTTAGTTCCATTAATTGAAAAGAATTTAATACCATTATCATAATATGGATTATGAGAAGCAGAAATAACAATGCCTGCCTCTGCACGGTATATGCGTGTTAAATAAGCAATCGCTGGAGTAGGCATAGGCCCTGTAAATGCAGCGGATAATCCAGCTGCAGCAAGACCAGCTTCTAAAGATGATTCCAACATATAACCTGAAATGCGTGTATCTTTACCTATGATTATTTTACGAGAACCATTTCGCGCTAAAACCTTACCAGTTGCCCAACCCAATTTTAAAATAAAATCAGGGGTAATTGGGGGTTCTCCTACTTTGCCACGAATACCATCGGTGCCAAAATATTTGCGCTTACTCATAATTATCCGTTTCCTTTATTGAAAGGGTTGCTTGAATAATCTTCATGGCCTGTACAGTTTCTTTCACATCATGAGCACGAATAATCTGTGCTCCATGCATGGCTGCGATAACTGCGCATGCAATACTGCCAATAAGCCGTTTCTTTACTGACACATCTAATAATTCACCAATCATAGATTTACGTGACATACCAACTAGTATCGGTACTCCTAAAGAATGAAATTCATTCAATTTTGCTAATAATTGATAATTATGCAGCAAGTTTTTACCAAAACCGAAACCTGGATCAATAATTAGACAATTTTTTGCAATGCCAGCCGTTTCACATCGTTCAATTTCATCCGATAAATACTGTTTTACTTCTGCAACTATATTTTTATAATTAGCTGTTTGTTGCATTGTCTTAGGTTGCCCTAGCATATGCATAATACAGATCGACAACTCTGTTTCAGCTGCTGCTTCTAATGCTCCAGGTTCATGTAACGACCGAACATCATTAATAATATGCGCACCTGCTTTAGCAGCTTCTTCCATAATAACAGCTTTAGATGTATCAATAGAAACCAAAACATCAAAACGATCAGTTACTGCTTCAATTATTGGGATAACCCGATCAAGTTCTTGCTGTAGGCTAACTTCATTAGCGCCAGGACGGGTTGATTCACCACCAATATCGATAATTGCTGCACCATGGTTAACCATACTATCTGCATGCTTTAGTGCATACTCATAACCATTGTATATACCACCATCAAAAAAAGAGTCTGGAGTAACATTTAATATTCCCATAACGATAGGACAATTAAGATCAAGCTCTATTTTTCGGACAGTAATTTTCATAAGGGCGTTACCAAACCAAATGAAACCCCAGGATAGAGCCTGGGGTTTCAATTATTTATTCATTTTATATATATAACCACTGATCATTAAGGATTCTCTGTATTACTAGTATTATCATTTTCATGCATACTATCTTTATTCTTAACCATGAGTGGCAGAAATATTCTTTTTTGGATCTTTTTTTGATGATGGAGATGCAGTAGTATTACTATCATTATCATCCCAGTCAGGTGGTGATCTAACTGGACGGCGATTCATCAAATCATCAATTTGAGGTGCATCAATGGTTTCATATTTCATTAATGCATCCTTCATTGCATGCAGGATATCCATGTGATCATTCAAAATCTGACGAGCGCGTTTATAATTACGATCAATAATTGCCTTGATCTCTTCATCAATTGCTCGAGCAGTCTCGTCTGACATATGATTAGCTTTAGCAACCAAACGGCCAAGAAAGACCTCACCTTCTTCTTCAGCATAGAGCAATGGGCCTAATTTCTCAGAAAAACCCCATTGTGTTACCATATTACGAGCAAGATTAGTTGCTACTTTAATATCGTTTGACGCTCCTGTAGATACCTTTTCTGAACCATAAATAATTTCTTCTGCTAACCTGCCACCATAAAGCGTAGAAATTTGACTTTCTAGCTTTTGCCGACTAGCACTAATTTGATCACATTTTGGCAAGAAAAATGTGACACCTAACGCACGGCCACGTGGAATAATTGTCACTTTATGAACAGGATCATGCTCTGGGACAATACGCCCTATAATGGCATGGCCAGCCTCATGATAAGCAGTTGCCTCTTTTTGTTCTTCTGTCATAACCATAGAACGACGTTCAGCACCCATCATGATCTTGTCTTTTGCCTTTTCGAATTCTACCATTGTGACAACACGTTTATTTCCACGCGCTGCAAAAAGGGCTGCTTCATTAACTAAATTAGCTAAATCAGCACCAGAAAAACCTGGGGTACCTCGTGCTAATACTGAAGCATCAACACTAGAATCTAAAGGTACACGGCGCATATGAACTTTTAAAATCTGCTCACGACCACGTACATCAGGTAAACCAACAACAACTTGCCGATCAAAACGTCCAGGACGCAATAATGCCGGATCTAATACATCAGGACGGTTGGTAGCTGCAATAACAATAATGCCTTCATTACCTTCAAATCCATCCATCTCTACTAACATTTGGTTAAGAGTTTGTTCACGTTCATCATGACCTCCTCCCAAACCTGTGCCTCGTTGGCGGCCAACAGCATCTATTTCGTCAATAAAGATAATACAAGGCGCTGCTTTTTTTGCTTGTTCAAACATGTCACGAACTCGAGAAGCACCAACCCCAACAAACATTTCTACAAAATCTGAACCTGAGATAGTAAAAAAAGGAACTTTTGCTTCACCAGCAATTGCTTTTGCCAATAAAGTTTTACCGGTTCCAGGTGGCCCTACCATCAAAATTCCCTTTGGTATTTTACCACCTAATTTTTGAAAACGCCCAGGTTCACGTAAATATTCAACTAGTTCAGCAACTTCTTCTTTTGCTTCATCACAACCAGCAACATCAGCAAAAGTTGTTTTAATTTGATCTTCTGTCAGCATACGCGCTTTGCTTTTACCAAAGGACATAGCACCTTTGCCACCTCCTCCTTGCATCTGACGCATAAAAAAGATCCAAACCCCAATCAGTAATAACATCGGGAACCAGGAAATAAAAATGGTTGCTAAAAAACTTTGCTCTTGAGGTGGTTCGCCAATGACTGTGACGTGTCTTTCAAGCAATGTATCCAATAATCTTGGATCCTCTTTCAGTGGAATATAAGTCGTATAACGACTGTTATCTGTTTTCTTAACACTAATCTCACGGTCGGAAATCCGTACTTCACGTATCTGATTCTGAGTTAACTCATTCATAAATGTAGAATAATCCACCATGCGACTATTCGAATCGCTAGGACCAAAACTCTGGAATAAAGACATTAGAACTACTGCAATGACTACCCAGAGAATCAGGTTTTTCGCCATGTCACTCAAGGGATTAACCTCTTTATTACAACTATATTAAATAAATAACATACAGGGTACTATATTTTTCGTCCTGTCGCTACAATATACACTTCACGTGAACGTAACCGTGAAGCATCTGGTTTTCGAATTTTAACTTTTAAAAAAAGAGAGCGAATTTTCCTCAAATATTCATCAAAGCCTTCTCCTTGAAATGCTTTAACAATAAAACTTCCTCCGCTAGTTAGCACATCGCGACACATATCCAATGCTAGTTCAACCAGATAGATGGAACGTGGAATATCGATAGAAGGTATCCCAGTCATATTTGGAGCCATATCAGACATAATAACCTGGACTTTTTTATCACCAACTTGTTCAAGTAATGCCTTTAATATCTGTTCATCCCTAAAATCTCCTTGTAAGAAATCAACACCAACGATGGGACTCATTAATAATAAGTCACATGCAATAACTCGCCCAGTCTGGCTAACTTTGCTTGCTGCATATTGAGACCAAGCACCAGGCGCCGCGCCCAAATCAACAACAGTCATAGAAGGTTTAAATATTTTATCACTCTGCTGGATCTGATCCAATTTAAACCATGCGCGTGAGCAAAATTTTTTTTTTGTGCTTGAAGAACATATTTATCGCTAAAATGTTCCAGCAACCAACGACTAGAGCTTCCTGAAGGCTTTTTATTGGCCATTATTTTCCCAACTATACTTATAAAACAACACATATTTCTGACATTTTTGATATATCAAAATCATAAAATTTATGATTATATCTAAAAGATGGCGATAGAATGTACTATTTTCAATCCCATTAAACCAAAAAACAATAATTCTTAATAAAAAGCAAATATAGGCTTTTAGAAATTTTAGTAATCATATAAGCTCTGTTGTAATGATAGATACCAATGGTTTTACTGAATGCAATTTAGTTGAAAACGAACAATTCTTTTCATATCATGAACTTATTGAAATTAAAATAGCAAATGAAAATGAAAATTATGGTGGTAAATTTTTTGATATGTGGTAAAGCTTTTGCTATTAGTTAAAAAACTTATGCTATTTGATGCACAAATTGATTAATTAAACTTTAATGCTTTTATCACCTTGCTGAAGCAAACAAGATTATTTTTACATAAATAAATTTTCTAAATTTATAAGATTCTATCTCACTTTAAAGTAAAAAAGGCCATTTTTGGCCTTTTTTACTTTAAAAATAACTTAAAACTTAACACTTTAAGAAAAAATAAAAATTAAATATATTCCACTTGTAAAATTTTATATTTAACATCACCACCAGGGGTGGTGATGACTGCCAAATCATCTATAGTTTTACCGATTAAGCCTCGAGCTATTGGTGAATTAACAGAAATAAGATTTTCTTTGATATCGGCTTCATCATCTCCTACAATACGATAAATCTGTTCTTCATTTGTTGTTATATTAAATACAGTAACTGTCGCTCCAAATATTACACGACCTTCATGTTTCATTTTTGTTACATCAATAACTTGTGCATGAGATAATTTAGCCTCAATATCTTGGATGCGACCTTCACAAAATCCTTGCTGCTCACGCGCCGCAATATATTCTGCATTTTCTTTCAAATCACCATGTTCACGGGCTTCTGAAATATCAGCAATAATTTCAGGACGGCGAATATTCTTTAAAAATTCTAATTCTTTACGTAGCTTTTCTGCGCCACTTACTGTCATTGGAATCTGTTTCATTAATAAATACCTATAATCCTTTCCTAAATAAAAATCAAATATCTTCCTAATTTTTCTTTTTCTGTTACTAAATTAATAGTTTTATAAATAATATTTTTGGTAAAAAAATGGAAAAACATTGTTAACTATTAATTTGCAATTTTATGAATCTATGATTTAATATTAACTATTATAATATAAACTTATAACACTTCTAATATGGTAGATAACAGTTTACTTTTTTCTGCATTAGACTTTAGTATCTCTAATTATGTATACTTTTATATATAGATAGGGTTTATAACTTTTTTAAAAAAACAAAGAAAATGATCTTCCATTGATCTATTCTATCGCTAACAAATGACACTACTTGCTCTGCAAGTAAGTATTCAAAAAAATTATTACAGTGGTACTAGCAACATTATTTCAATTAGGTGGTGATTATGAATTTCTTGCCTATTTTAAAAATAAAATAAAAATTATTAGTCATTATTTTAATAATGTAATTTAATTGTTGATATATCAGTCTTAGTTAGCCAAAATAACCATATTGCTCTTAGAGTTGGTATATGAAGTATATAGATATGTATACCACAATGTTTTTGTGCCACATCAAGCTTGGTTATTTTTGATAAAAACTGTTTCTAAACTACTTTAGAATATAGTGCTCAAAAACCTGGCAATATCGTATGTCGCTTATGTTCATATAAGCTACTACACAATTTTTTATCCTATTAAGAAGTTAACTCAAGTTATTACGATATCAAAAGGTTTAATTAATGCATCATCTTTATTTGCGTATTTATACATTATGCCAGCAGAAATAAATCGTTATATAATAACTGGAGGTGCTTAACTTAACGCGCTGAACCTTTACAATTTGAATTGACATTCAAAACAGCTAAATCTATCCAGAAGCCTTTATAAAAAGGCGCTTGATAGATCTAAAAATTACAATTATCTGCCATATTAAACGGTAATTCTTGCATGCCATGAGCAAGAAAAACTCAGCCCACAAAAAAATATAAATAGCTAGATTATTTGCTGACACTAATGTTAATAAAGAGTTATTAGCCAATATAGTGTATAGCTGTTAGGAGCTATGTTCCATTCTTATGGTTCATAAATCTATTTCTATCCTTAAATTAGACGTTGTTTGCCATCACATCAGTATCGTTCAGTAGGTCAATACTTTTATCCGACTCCAGCTTTTCTGATCAGATTTTAATAGCTTTAAAAAGGTTGTTTTTCGAGCTACAGTTCTTAGTAATCTTTCTTCAGCTTCTGATTGCTGTATGGTAAGAGACTTCTCTGAAAACCTTGCCAACAAGACATCAACAGCTTTATTAGCGCCATCATAGCTCTCTGCTAGCTAGACTCTCCAACCACCTCACACACTCCAGGCACTCAGCCTTAACTTTTTATTGCATGCCTTTGTATGGAAGCCAGCATATTAATTATTTTTGTTTACTCAACAACGGTGGTTCTGCATATCCATAGAATATCTTTAGCATTGCATTCCAAAAACCAATGGTACCAACCTCTCCTGTATAGCAAGCTTTAGAGATACGGTTAAGCCAGATGTTGTGCTTGCATGGCATTGAGAAGTTTTGCCTAACTTGCTTCTGATTTTCGATAAGGATCTTCGATTGTAACGAGTTTATTACGATTATGTTCAGTGAGTCTAACAATTACCAACAGAAAATGAGATCATCTTGCCTGACAGAACTGTCTATTACATTGCCTAAAAAATAAATGTAGTTGGTATATCTTAAATTACTTATATGGCAAGCGCAGCGGTTGTAATCTTTTCATGGATTACTGTTTCAGTCTGCTGATGCTGCTGCGTAGAGACTATGTACTTTTATATAGAAGTTGTCCCACGATGGATTCATGAAAATTATCTCTGGAGATGCCTAGCAGTTACATCTATGGTAGTAACTCTTCTTGGTTTTTTGTACTCTTTAGATTAATAAGGTATAGTAACGAGCTGTTGGAAGCATATCCAGTTGCTTCTGCAAATCCACCTACCACTTACTTTAGGCACTTTAATCTTAACATTGGCAGGCAATATAGCAGTCTATAATAGTTTGCTTTGAAAAATAACTGTACGAACAACAGCATGAGAAACGCCTATAAGGCAGTGTTTTAGTATGTTGTCTCAACATGGCTTTAAAGCTCAGTTTCAATTGCGGTGACTATCAGTAGTTCTCGGGAATTATTACGAATTAATTCATGAAATAGACCAGATATAATAATATCCAATTTCGCAGATACTTATATTGGTATACTTTTTCATGGTATATATCTCTGTTATTGAAATCATTCAGTAAATCAATTCAGTATGTTGATACTCAACTATCTCTCTGAAATCCAATCACCAGAAACAAGTATAATTTGTTAAAAAAAGTTTTGTTGGCAAATCACTTATACTTTTTTGAAAAAGTTTCTATAAATGATCATATCATGAAAAAGCAAATAATCATACAGATTAAAGAGATTTTTTTTCCTCACTTTCATTCCAACATGAAGTTGTATTTCATTAATTGGTTAGGCGACAATTTGTTGTATGATGTCGATTCACATAGATTGAAGCAATTGATTTCACTTTTATACTACTCATATTTTATCACAGTGAATATATTATTATCTGTGGACATATATTTAGAGTTGTTATATTGATATGATTGCAAAATCACATCAACAATTGCAATTGCAAGAAAACATTGAACAAGCTTAGTGGAAGTTATCTGGCCAGAAACAACATCATAATGATAAGTGATTTAATTATTTGTGATGTATATTGAATAACTTGAATTTAGGAGAGTCAGCGAAACAAATAGGTATTGATTTAAAAAAATGTTTAGATGGCTTCACTTCTTCCTTGCTTCGCAAGAGATAGCCAACATAAATGCCCTAAGTGGTATTCTTGAGGTCAACGAAATATTTTTCTATGAATTCTTAAAAGGAAACCTTTTATATCCCATAGTAGAAAGCTAGAAAATGCATGATTGTATCAATAAAAAAGATGAACGAATTGCTGTATTAATCGCCAGAGATTGATAGGATTTTATTTGAACAATGAGATTTTTAAAGAGTTTAATATAGAGAGTATATTTAGAGAGTATATTAGCCGTTTTCTTTATATGATTATCA
The DNA here is from genome assembly GCA_046530935.1 of Arsenophonus sp. Taxonomy (GTDB): domain Bacteria; phylum Pseudomonadota; class Gammaproteobacteria; order Enterobacterales; family Enterobacteriaceae; genus Arsenophonus. Next base: position 7,751 of record JBHEQW010000005.1, on the reverse strand, counting down.
ATAAAAAGTCCATATTTTTATATGTATGTAGATAGAGCGCTAAATGGCATGAAATCTTTTCAATCGAGTATGAAATTAGTTACTATCGCCTAAAAATAAGGTTGAATAATTAAAGAGTTATTGGTAAGAAATTCCACACACAAAATGTGAGAAGTTATATCAATCGATTAAAAATGATGTCATGAGTATATTCTATGCTTTATGATTTGTTTATTTACTGAATTATTTTAGTCTGGAGAGAAGATTATTTGAAACTACAATATATTGAAATACATAGACGGCTACAAGTTGTTTTGCGAGCAAAACAATAACTCTTTGCCAACATAGCCTAAAAATCTTCTAATATCATAATAGCTTATGTGACCTTTTTATAACCATGGCATAGGCAGTAAATATTATAGTGTCCACTACTTGTTTGTATCTGCTTTTCTTCTGGCTACAAAGCTACTCAGAAGATTTTAAAACAGAAAGGCAATGTTAACTTAGTCAATAAGATTGTGGTAGGTGGTTCATAGATGTTTAGTCATAATTTAATTACACCAACGTGTATGATATCTATCTAGATATAGATAGCTACAATATGATAGTCAACTAAATTTTATTACTATGCCAGTATTGCCTTGGCCATGATGACATTTTAAGTTATCCGTTCTGGCTCTTGGACAATGCAGGCGTTAATTGGTAAGGTCTCAGATACAACAGGTGCTTTGTAAGTGGCAGATAACTTGTCTGCTTGATTACACTGAAAGTGGTCAAAATATCGATTTCGTACAATTTATTTCAGCTTATAGCTTGCCAGCCATCACAATATAATAATTGCCGTATTTTGCTTCTTTGTTTTGAATGACATCTTTTATAAGAATCTTTATCATAATTATTAATAAATATATTAATAAATAGAAAAAAGAAGTATTTATCTATTTATGATACCAACTATTCGCATTAATTAACTATTATAAATGAAGTAGATCTCATCTTCCTCATTTTATCAAAATCATCGTCATCCAGATCTATTGGATTATCAAGTATTTGTTCTTTGTGATAATCATCCCACATAAATTCAGCTTTATCTGATCTAGTGCTATCTATAGATATATTTTGAAGATTCGCTTCTATAAAGGTCATAATATCCCAACAAAGTGCTTTAACACCTCGCTGATTTATTGCAGAAATCTGATAATATTTATCTTGCCATCCTAATGCTTCAATAATGGCTTTTGCACGCTCATTTACCTCTTCAGAGCTAAAAAGATCAACTTTGTTAAAAACTAACCACCGCGGTTTTTGGGCTAATTTTTCACTATATTTTTCTAGTTCTGCATCAATTATTTTGGCATTCTGAACTGGATCAGAACCATCAATAGGATTGATATCAATAAGATGCAGAAGTATTGTGCAACGTTCCAAATGTTTTAAAAAACGAATGCCAAGGCCAGTCCCTTCTGCCGCTCCTTCAATTAAACCAGGAATGTCAGCAATAACAAAGCTTTGGTCGCTATCCATGCGTACTACTCCCAAGCTTGGCGCCAAAGTAGTAAATGGATAATCAGCAACTTTAGGTTTTGCCGCTGAGACTGAGCGAATAAAACTTGATTTACCTGCATTAGGCATGCCTAGCATGCCTACATCAGCAAGTAAGATCAATTCAAGTATCAATTCTCTTCTTTCCCCTTTTGTTCCAATTGTTTTTTGACGAGGAGCCCGGTTGATTGATGATTTAAATCTGGTATTACCTAAACCATGAAATCCTCCTTTCGCAACCATTAAACGTTGCCCGTGACGTGTCATATCGCCAATGATTTCTCTAGTTGAAAAATCACGTATCCGCGTGCCAACAGGGACTTTAATTGTGTTATCTTCACCACGTTTGCCAGTACAATCACGATTTTGACCATTCTGTCCACGTTCAGCCTGGAAGATTGTTTCAAATCGATAATCGATTAATGTATTAAGATTTTTATCAGCTAATAGATAAACATCTCCACCATCCCCAGCATCTCCACCATCAGAACCACCCTTTGGGATATGTTTTTCACGTCGGAAGCTAACGCATCCATTGCCGCCGTCGCCAGCTATAACTAATATTTTTGCTTCATCAACAAATTTCATTATCCTTTCTCCTAATACTAGACATTCTACGCTAGATGGTAATTTTATTCATGGATGTGGTATCAAAAGGTAATATAAAAAGCCCAGCAAAATTGCAAGGCTTTTTATAACGATATTTAAATAGCGATCAAAAAAATTTATTCAGCTTTGATACTTATATATTTCCGATTTTTTGGTCCTTTAATTTCAAATTTAACTTTTCCATTAGTCAATGCAAATAGGGTATGGTCGCGACCACAACCAACATTACTAGCAGCATGGAATTTAGTGCCACGTTGACGAACAATAATAGTACCTGCTAATACAGATTCACCACCAAAACATTTAACACCTAGGCGTTTTCCTTCGGAATCGCGACCGTTACGCGTTGAGCCACCAGCTTTTTTATGTGCCATTAATCTGCTCTCCTAATTCTTAGCAATATCAGTAATTTTAACATCAGTAAACCATTGACGGTGCCCTTGTTGTTTACGGCTATGTTTACGACGACGAAATTTAATAATTTTAATTTTTTCACCGCGACCATGCGCAATAACTTCAGCTTTAACTTTGATGCTTTCAACAATAGGATCTCCAATTTTTATATTCTCACCGTCTGCGACCATTAATACTTGATCAAACTCAACAGTTTTGCCTGTTTCAAATTTTATCTTTTCTATGCGAACAGTTTGGCCTTCAGTTACTTTGTGTTGTTTGCCACCACATTTAAAAACAGCGTACATATATAAAACTCCACTTTAATCCATTTCTTAGCATATCTGAAATTCAGAGTGAATTTTTCATTTTTTTAATAAAAAATTATAATTTATAATGAATTTTACGCGAAAAAGCATCAAAAAAACAAGTACTAGATTCAATCTAGTAATAAAAAATAAAAATTTACTTTCTTTTAAAGTATATTTATTTATTCTATAACCGTTCATTTGTAATTAATTTTACAGTATAATTGGTAACAGATTATAACACCCTAAAATTACTTGATTAAAAATCATATTTAGCATAAATCAAATTTATAAAATGAATTTAGAATCAATTATCAATCTAACCACAAAAGACATGGAAGCGGTTAATAAAGTAATCTTGAATCAATTAAATTCAGATGTCCATCTCATTAATCAATTAGGCCACTATATTATTAGCCCTGGTGGGAAAAAAATTCGGCCAATGATTGCTATCCTCGCTGGAAGAGCTTTAGGATCACAAAGAAAAAAGCATATTAATGTAGCGGCATTGGTTGAATTCATTCATACTGCAACATTACTACATGATGATGTAGTTGATGAATCCGCTCTGCGGCGCGGCAAAAAAACAGCAAATGCTGTTTTTGGTAATGCAGCCAGTGTATTAGTAGGGGACTTTATTTATACAAGATCATTTCAAATGATGATAGAGCTTGATTCTATGCCTGTATTAAAGCTGATGTCTGATGCAACAAATATCATAGCAGAAGGTGAAGTTTTACAATTAATCAATTCTAATAATCCAGATATCACTGAAAGTACCTATCTGCAAATAATATATAGTAAAACTGCACGCCTATTTGAAGCAGCGACACATGCATCAGCAATCGTATCAGGAGCTAATGAAACACAACAGCAAGCTTTACGAGATTATGGTCGTTATCTTGGTACTGCCTTCCAACTGATTGATGATCTTCTTGATTATGAGGCAGATAGTACTACTTTTGGCAAAAGTATTGGCGATGATTTAGATGAAGGAAAGCTAACACTACCTCTACTTCATGCAATGAAAAAAGGCACTGCAGAAGAATCTGCACTTATTCGTAAGTCAATAGAAAAAGGTAATGGGCGCCATTTACTCAGTATCGTATTAATTACCATGAAACGCTGTAGCTCACTTGAGTATACTCGCAACAGAGCTAGAGAGGAAGTTGATAAAGCAATTAAAGCTATAGATATCTTACCTGATACCTCTTATAAGGAGGCGCTAATCAGTTTAGCTCGCATTTCCGTTCAACGCCACTCATAAAATAAAAACTCATTTGGAACAGTCCCAAAATGTTCCAGAATTGTCTTCTTATATCAATATTGTTTTACAAAAATTGATATAACCAATTAACTTTTTCAAATCTTTCAGTTAAATAAATTTAATAATATTTTTATGCTTTTTTTTGATTGTTTATTAACTCTTCTAGTTAAATTAAAAAGCATCTTGGCGTTTTTTTCTAGATAATCAAGATAATCAATAGAGTTATCATTTAACGGTATGATAATAGATTAAATACATCTTCAACTAAACCATTAACATTATATTCAACAACTTTGCCTTTGAAGAGAACCAACCTGCCTGCATGTTTTTTACTTTGCAACAACCTTTTCTGCGAGCCATTTAGGTTAATACCTTGTGATCATGAAGGCAAATCAACAAATCTAGAGAGATTTTTCGTTATATATCATTCTTTTTTTCTTTTTTATAATTTTAGTACATTACTTTCATATTAATACTTAACCTAATTCTGGACAATAGCAATACAATACTATTGATTATTTTTTAAAACACTTGCAATTTCCTAATCGTAGGAAAATCATTGAATAAAATCATATTGTTATTTATTTTTTTATCTCTTGCAAAGAGTATTCTATCTTTTCTAAAAGAATATTTAGATTTTCTAATATAGTTATTAACTAATTTTTTCTATTAATATTGTACAAATTATTTTATAAGAATTAATTCTAAAGAATTAATAGGAATTGAAAATTTTTATTTTTGTTATTTTATTATACTGAGTTAATAAAACTAGGGTTATTTATATTTTAATAAAATTGAATAGAAACTTACTATTTTTCTTAAATATAGAGTTATTAGTAAATCTGATCTGTATAGTGCTCAGGCTCCATTCCACTTTGATACTTTGGAAATCTGTTCTCTATCCTTAAATTGGATGTTGCTTTACCACACTGTGGATCAAAGCAAGTTAAATACCATTAGTAGGTTCCAACTTCTTCATTATTTTAGGATATTTGCTGAAATCCATACCAACAAAACATCAATGGCTTTATTAATGGCATCACAGTTCTCTTTTGCGCTTCTAGCTAGATTTCTCATTGCAGCTCAGCTTTAACTTATAGTTGCATGTCTTTTTATAGTGAAGACAGCACATTATCTGTTTTATGTACCCAACAGCGTTTGTGCTGCATATTCAATAATATCTTTGATCATTGCATTCCAAAAAAAGTGCACACTTTCCCATAGCAAGCCTGGAAGCCTGGGATAATAGATAAGGTTAAGCCATGCGCTCGTATAGGCCATTGAGCAGTTCAGGCTAAGTTAGCTTCTAATTCTTGATAACCATCTTTAACAGCAAGTAATCCCCATTAAGTCAATGCTAAAAGTGATACTGACAATGACAAAGAAGCAAAGATGATCATCTTGCCTGACAGGACTGTTCTATACCATCTGCCAAGAAATAAACTATCGTGTATCAATTAAATTCAGTATGTGATAGACTTATTGCTAATGCTTTGTAAAAAATGAGCGGTAAATATGTTCTAGTGCGCAGGTACAGCAAAATGGTAGCAACTCTTTCGCTGCTTTTTATGCGCTTAGATAAAGCGGTAGCAACAAGCTATTGAAGCATATTACCTTGCCGCTACGACCCAACTGATATTAGGTGATTTTATACTAAGATCACCAATACCAGTGTCTGTATAGTTCACAGTGAAAAATATCAATTAGAGATGACGCATGGATAAAGTGGTTGGCACATGACATCAGGTAGAGATTTCTGTATTCAGTATCTTGTTGCAGCATGGCTTTAAGCTTAGCGATCACAATCGCTAGCTATCAGAGCTGCTTGGATGTGTTACGGATGAGTTTATATAAGGGATGACATGTAATATTTGCTTTCACGCATACCTCTAAGAATAGACTTTTTCATGTCATATAATATCTACGAGATTGAAATTATCTAGAAAATTAATCAGCAGGAGATACATATGCCGGAATCTCCGAAACTCCATACACCAGAAATGAGAATAACTTAGAATTATCAGAACAAAATATTTATTATCCTACATCTACACACTAATAAAAATAAAGGACAAATTATAAATAAACTGCAGACTTATATCTGAAGGTTATTATTTTATGAAGTTAATAATTTTATTTTTAATAAAATCTTCGCCTAATTTAATATCTTTATTGAGCGCATCTAACATATTTTCCAATTTATTTTTTTCAAATTTATTAATTACATTAATAGGTAATCTTTCTTTAATCCCATTTTTACCTAAACGTATTGGCTGAGCAAAAAAACGAGTATATTCCCCATCACTTTCCATATATGCACACTCAATTATATCTTCTTTACCATTTAAAGCGCTAGTTAAGGATAAACAAAATCGTGCAGCAGCTTGGGCCATAGAAAGTGTTGCTGATCCGCCAGTAGCTTTTGTTTGAACAACTTCAGTGCCTGCATTTTGGATACGTTTAGTTAGCTCCTCGGCTTCCTGCTCAGTAAAACTAATATTTGGAATTTGAGAGAGTAATGGCAGGATTGTTAGGCTGGAATGACCTCCAATAACCCTCACTTCAATTTCTTGAGGTTTTTTACCCTTTAATTCAGCAACAAAAGTGTTAGAGCGAATAATATCTAAAGTTGTTATTCCAAATAATCGATTTCTATCATATACCCCAGCTTTCTTTAAGACTTCTGCTGCTATCGGAACCGTGGTATTAACCGGATTAGTAATAATACCAATTAATGCCTTATGGCATGTCTGAGCAATTTTTTTAATCAAATTATGAACGATACCGGCATTGACATTAAACAAATTTGAGCGATCTATGCTTGATTTTCTGGCAACACCTGCCGAAATCAATACTATATTGGCACCGTCAAGTGCAGGTGCAGGATCTTCACCAGCAAACCCAATTACTTTTACATCCGTTGGAATATGGCTTAAATCTTTAGCAACACCAGGGGTCACAGGTGCAATATCATAAAGAGAAAGGACTGAGCCTGATGGAAGTTGGTTTTTAAGAAGAAGTGCCAGTGCTTGACCGATACCACCTGCTGCCCCAAGAATAACTAATTTCATGCTGACACTCCTTTATGTGATAATACTTCGAAATACAATTAAAAACTTTTAACCTATTAGATACATTATTTATTATAACAGAGTCTATTAATTACGATTAATTGTTGTTAATAAATAAATCTTATAAGTTTTTTCTTTCATTTTAAATAAAAATCATTTTACTAAAAATGATAAATAGCAATTTTTTAATATTGTTTATGTGTAACTTTACGTAAGATAGTATGATTTTTAATATTTCAAGTTTAATCTTCAACCAATCTTTCATAGTACTGCAATGGAGTTTTATTACCAAATATTGGTTTGGATACAATTCTTGGTTATATAAATTATTAGTAAATATGGTGTATGACGATCAAGCTCCCAATGATGTTTTGAATCTATTATATATTCTTAAATTGGATAGATGTTTACCGGCCGTGCTCATTAAACTAAACTTCTTAGCCGCTTTTAGATTTTATTAGTAGGCTGTAGCAGCTTAAATATCATTGAAATGGTTGTTTTTCTCAAACCATAGTGTTTTTGCGCGTCAACTTTGTACTATGATCCTGACTGTCGGAAAAGCCTATTTAATCGGATTTATCA